>JAKBAI010000229.1 GCA_021809185.1 Planctomycetota bacterium | reverse complement strand
GATGATAACTGGTTCACGATTCTTGAAAGAGGGTTTCGGCTTTTTCAGGAATCGATTGCCGATCTTCGCCCCTATGTGGATCGCCGGTTATCTGAAATGATCCATGCGAGTTTTTGCCATGGTCAATCGGCCTGGTCTGACTTATTAGAAGTGATGCAAAAAGAGATAGCCACCCAGCGGGAGCTGATTGGTGCTCAGGATGCTGTTGATGGAGTTGATTTGCCAGCAGAAGGAGCCAAACAATTGTGGCAACAGCTTGAAAATTATGAGGAAGACTTAACCGGTTTTAAAGAGGCTATTTTTAGTTATTTGAAACAGGTGAATCGGATCGATCCATTTCGGATGCACAAAGCGTTGCCACATCAGCAAGTTCGCTGGCATGCTCTAGACAATGTGTTGATGCGCGAGGATTGGTTCAAACAGATTGGCAATTATTTGATAAAACCGATGGTATTCGATCGCGCCGATGCGCAGCGGCGACGAGATGCCCTGTTTTTACGAATCGGTCACCCGTTCATCAATCAACTCAACCGATTTGCATTGCGTGATGATCGTGGTAAGGCATTTATCATGTGGCGGTGGCAGAAAGGATTTGACGTACCCAAACTATTCTTTCGAATCGATTATATGGTCGAAGCAGATTCTCAGTTGGTAGGGGAATCGGTAAAAGAAATCGAGTTAGTCAAAAATCGGCAACGGGAATTGACTCGGCTTGCTGATTCGTTCTTTCCACCACGTGTCGAAACTCTGTTGCTAAATGAAGCTCTGGAGGGTATAATCGAGCCGCAATTGGCGGGTTGGTTGTTGCGTAGTTATGATAAACGTTCAGGGGATCGTAATATTGCCAGGGGACGAATTCCTATCCTCTGGGCAGTTGTTGGCCGGGAACGTTGGTCGAGGGTTTTGAATGCCCTGAGAGAGCAGATCTTAGCTTTGATCTTGGAATCCCCTATTCAGCAAAAATGGATTCAACAAGGTGTCCAACAAGTCCAACAGTATTTTACTCGCCGAACGGCGCAAATAGAATCAGGGATCTATAGTTCAGATAAGATTCGCCGGCAAATATTAGATACAGAAAAGAAATTGCAAAACGTTATGCAATCTGCTATTCAAAAGCCGATGATTCGAATTGACACCGCTGGGGCAATCTTGCTTTGCGGGCAAGCCTGCCCTGAACTCAATTCTGACGATAAAGACTAAAATGATACTTTTATCGAGCGATAAATTTTAATCTTTCTTTAGACCGAGAATCTATCAGTTATCGGTCTAAAATCCAATTCTTATTCCACAAATTTTGTACCAGGCATTTCGAGTAAAACCGGCTCTTTAGTGAAATAAATCTACGTGGTAATCATTCAGGGCGTTATTAATCAAACTGTCCTCTGTGCGATGAGAAACTCTTTGGTCAAGGATGGCAGGGAGTTGAATGGAGTATCGGAGAGTTTACACGCCGATTGCTTTGTTATGAAGTTAGCTCCAGTGATTTAGTTTTTAATGGAATACTGATTTGCAATATTCCTAAAAAACTTTTTGCCTTGTGAAAGGTTACATTCAAACGGTTACTATCACTAGAGCAAAGTCAAAATGCAAGAAAGAATCTTTCTTATAATCAAGTTGTGGTACCGAACTGTTATCAATATTGTTTGGGATACCGCAAAAATCTATCTTAATTCGCACTCAAAATAGGAATAACAACCTAAAGAAGATATCGAATCATTTTTCAAATTTTTCGACAAAAGTTTATAGAAATTTGTTATAAAATGCCAAGGGGAACTTTTTGGTGATAAGAGTAACAATTAAGGGGAATAAAAATGGGGGAACTTCAGCCATCAAGAAATCTCGATAGTGGTTATAAAGAGATGATCGCATGTCATTTTGAAGATGCTATGAATCTGGTGCGGCCCGAAGCGGCGGCCTGTATCGACTGGGATCAATACTATGAAATCCTCGATACAGAATGTCGCTATCAGATCGGAGGCGAGACCAAAACATTTGTTCTTGACTCTCTCATTCGAGTGCAGCAAAGGAGGATAGCTTCGCCCTTGCTGAGTAATTTCAGATCAAGTGTCATCATCAATAACGAATTCGAAGCGCAACAATCAGCAGATTTGGTGGAGCAGGCAGATGGGTACCGAAGTGGAATCATCGGTCGGTTCGGGGTCGAACCTTATCAAATCCTTTGGTTAACAGATGGGTCGCCGAGCTGGAAGGTAACCGCAAGCAATTTTTACTATCAGTTGTTGAATAGAAATTGCGACCGGCCGATCGAGATCGTCAAAGTGATGGATTATCAACATCAGCTCAATGATCTATTTGCGGGTCAAAATGTGGCAGCATGGACATTCTGGATGACGATACGAAGCCATGAAACAATGAGAAATATGAGCAAAAGGCTCGGATATAAGAATCAGATGTTAGAGAGGTTGATAAGCGAACTAGAATCGAGTAAAATGACAGATAAGAAGTTTCGTAGTGTAACATCGATAATGGATTCGATCTTGACATTACCCAATAAAGAAAGAAGAAAATACGAGGCACACATGAACCATACGATCAAGATGAAGGGGAAGTATGAGCCGCTTTTAACTGATTTTGAAAGAGATGCCATGGCTAAAGGCGAAGCTAAAGGCGAAGCTAAAGGCAAAATCGAAGGCAAAATCGAAGGACTGCGAGATTCATTAAAACGAATATTAAAGTTGAAATTTTCGGATGAAGGACAATCCCTGTATGAAGAATTCGCGGAAACCCCCTTAAAGTTGAGTTCAGCGCTTTTGGATAAGATCGAAGCGGCAAAGAATGTTCAGTCAGCTGCAACGATTCTCAGCAAAGCGATTGAAAAGAAGTAATAGACTCAAAGCAAGATCGCTTGAGCGAGAGCAGAATCTTATCGCGAAGCAAGAAGATTTTGCTTTTGATATTCCAAGTATAAATGTCCCATAAAGCCCAAAGAAATATCCATAGCTATTGGAGCGAGTCTAGATACGAGGCACACATGAACCATGCGATCAAGATGAAGGGGAAGTATGAGCCGCTTTTAACTGATTTTGAAAGAGATGCCATGGCTAAAGGCGAAGCTAAAGGCGAAGCTAAAGGTCTGCGAGATTCATTAAAACGAGTATTAAAGTTGAAGTTTTCGGATGAGGGACAATCACTATTTGAAGAATTCGCGGAAATCCCCTTAAAGTTGAGTTCAGCGCTTTTGGATAAGATCGAAGCGGCAAAGAATGTCCAGTCAGCTGCAATGATTCTCAGCAAAGCGATTGAAAAGAAGTAATAAACTCTGCCAAGATTTCATTCTTCCATGTGATTAAAAATAGCTTTGCCAACTAGGTTACGTGAACGAAGAGTAAAAAAAAAATATTTGGATCGACCATCGATATTATGAGCGATGGTAGTGAATCTTCGTGATTGTTATTGTTGTTCACGAATTTTTTCAAGAATAAGCTGTTCCAAGGCTCGATCTCGTCCTTTGTTGATCCATCTTTCGGAAGCAGAAGGGATCATGGTATCAAACACTTCGAATTGGCGATCAACGGTAAAAGCTTCTCGGAAAATCGCTGGGGAATTGGCGCCTTGAGGGGTTGCCATATCAGCAAGGTCTTTGAGCACATACACCTTAACCCAATATCCTCCTTGTTCTGCTGGTCGAATTTGAACATAACAACGATGTCGAATGGTTTGAAACGTTGCCAAGAGTCTTTCTCTGGGATCTGGAGATCCAGGAGTCCAAATGCGTTCATAACCTGGTGCTATTCGCGGTTGAGAAACGATCCGACCATCATAAGGGCTAGAGTAAGAGATTTCAAAAGTATCGTTAACGACATTGTATACTTTGTAAAATACATCGAGATAATGGGATTGAGTTATTTCCCCTGGTGAAACCAGAACAGGATTCTCTATAGATTGTGGCGGGACGAAAACGGGATTTTCAACCATTGGGCCACGAATGCACCCAAACATCCCCATCATCAAGATTACTAGTCCTGAATCCCTGAGCCATCGTTTCATCCAAACCCCTTTATAAAACTTAAATGAAATACTTTGGAATGGATGTTATCAAGTCAAAATTTCTTTTGATTGATAGTAGTTCTCTTTATTGAGGGTAAATTCCCCAGGTCGCTATCTTCCATTTCCCTTCAACTATTAAGCTATTTCCCTTCAGCTATTCCCCTGCATTCAGTTACTTTACTTTTCGCCTTAGATGGAATGGTTTTGTCTTATCTCGGGAAGGTCTATGCCAAGATGTTATCACTCTGTCAATATGAATGAAATAGAATCTCTCAATATTTCGTACTCTGCTTCAGGAACTAGACTTATTGGTATATAAATTCTAATAATTAGATGTATATTGAATTGTTGTTGAGGAATTAAAAGCCAGATTCTACAATTTTCTGTTACACCCTCGTTTCAGAATCGTCGTTATTACAGTGTTGTTCTTTTAAATTGAAATATCTAAATAATACGAATCGATTGGGGCGTTGAGTTTGAGGAGATAATTTGGATCGATTAGATGATGATCATTCTACATTCCCTGGTCTATGAATTAATGATAAGCAGATCTGTCTTTTTGGGAAAATGTGAGTGAAAAAGAAGAGAAGCACCTTTTTTAATTATGAAGAAAAGGGCTAATATGAATGAGTTAATCTTAAAAGAAATCTAGAATTATAAAAAAAATCTATCTGAATTTTTTGGGAATCCGAATCAAACTGATTTGATCGTAAATAAAGAATTTAGCTATGAATATGGGGAATTAGATTTTAATACCGATTTTAAAGTAACCCCAAATCGATAAAATTGATAAAATAACTATCGAATTTATCTTTTTTGATTATCATAATCACAAAAATAAAATCTATCCAGGATATAAGTCTATGAATATAGGGAATGCATCCGTGAATCGAATCCGTTTAGGTCAACGTTTCGTAATCTTATTCAGTTTACTTTTCTTACTCATTCTATTAGCCCCAACACCAACTAAATCTTTATTCGCTCAAGGGAAAACCACAAAAAAGGAAAAAGAAAAGAAAAAAGAAGAAGAGACAATTGAATCGTTTAATCTGGAACTCAATAGGGAAGCTTCGAGTAAAATGGAAGCGATTCGATCTTATTTGAAACCTGGAATCAAAACCCCGTGGGATACGCTGATAGAAGCCGCTCAAAAATTATTAGAAGAACCAAAAGATAGTTTTATTGAGGTGGAACAATTTGATAGCAAAAGCGGGCGTATCAAGAAGAATAAAGTCAGTTTAAAGACGGAAGTCAATCGGTTGATAGGCAGTTTTGACAAAACGGGTCGAGATATGTATCAACTGATGTACGGTCCAAGAGCAGATGCCAAGCTGAAACAGGCAATCGAACAGGGAAATCGCGATATGCTTGCTGAGGTATCTGAAACCTATTTGCACACAAAAGCAGGGACAGAAGCGGTAATTCGACTCGGATCATGGCATCTAGATCGCGGGAGGTATATCCAAGCTGCCCTCACTTTTCAAAAGCTTCTTCTTCGAAATGAGGAGGATAAATTAGACCCTAGTATCTACTTCAAAGCTGCTTTGGCTTTCAAAAAATTGGGGGACGGCAATACTTCCAAAGAGTACTGGAATCGATTGACAAATGCGATGGGGAATAAAAATGAGCTGAAGATTGAAGGGCGGACCTTCACCCTCGATCAACTCCAAAAATATTATGATCAAACCAAAGTAGCAACCGCTATTTTGATGAACGAAAAAGAATGGTTAGTAAGTCCAGGTGGTAATCTATTAAGAAATGCTAGAGGAATCGGTGGCAGACCATTTATGGAGCCAAGGTTTATCAACAGATTACTTCCGCCGTTCGAAAAAGATAAAGAGCCACCATCCATTTCCGATTTTCGTGATAAAGACTTAGAAACACCGGCAGGAACCTGGAATTATATCGATAGCCTAATTAAAGAAAGCTATCGGCAATTCGAAAATCGTCCGATTTTACCTTTATCCATGTTTTTCCCGGTTGCTTCAAAGGGAAAAGTTGTTTACCGATCATATGATGGACTATATTGCGTAGCAACCAAGCAGGAAACGATCGAGTCAGAACAGTTTCAACCAGGGGAGTTGATCTGGTTTCATAAAGCACAAAATAATTTATACGATATGGTTAGTTCTAAGCCAGATAAGACCAATTTTGATAGCAAATTTCGCATGTCGTATCGAAACCATGGTCCTTATGGGATTTACTTTGAAAATAGCCTGATCGGTTCTTTGACTCAAGATGGGGAAAATGTCTATTATGTGGATGATATGGCAGTGCCGCCGCATCCGAATGATGTGAATAATGGCAATGGTCTGAATAATCCGTGGGGGGGTATACAGCAACAAGTCTGGACAAAGAAACAGAAAAATCAGATTTACCATAATCAGCTCAGAGCTGTTTCTCTGGAGACTGGGTTGGAAGTTTGGAATCTGGGAAGTAGGGATGATTTAAAGACTGAAGAGAAAGAAAATCTCGAAGAACCGGATGCCTATCTTTCTGATGTCTTTTTTCTCGGTCCACCGTTACCGCTAGGGGGTAAATTATATGTGATGATCGAGAAACAGCGAGAGTTGCAGCTCATTTGTCTTGATTGGAATCGTAAGTCTAAATCAAAGACTCAGAATCAGTTAACTCCCAGTATTTCTTGGGCACAACCTTTAGGTAGCCCGATGGCCCCCTTACCTGGGGACACTTTGAGACGAGTTCAGGGTGTCCATTTGGCCTATAGTGAAGGGATTATCATCTGTCCTACCAATTCAGGCGCGGTGTTAGGGATCGATTTATTGTCACATAGTCTAGTCTGGGCGCATTCGTATCGTGAAGCTAGTGCTGCGAATGGTGGTAACGAACCGAGATTAGGGCGTATCAATCGTTTTAATCCTGGGATGGTTAATAATGCTTTTCAAATGAATCAGGATCGTTGGCGTCTAGGAACACCATTTATCTCGCAAGGAAAAGTGGTCATTGCCCCATACGACAGTGGCACTGTTGAATGTCTTGATTTGCGCACAGGGGAAACATTGTGGAAATCATCTCGAGCTGCTTCGGATCTCTATGTGGCTGGAATTTTTGACGATAAGGTGATGGTGGTAGGGAAAAATTCCGTCCGATTTTTGAATTTGAACTCGCCTAATTTCTATGGTCAGCAGATCGGTAAGGAGATTGCCATCGGTGTCCCATCTGGTATTGGAACCGCTAGCGACCAAATTTACTTTTTACCGATCAAATCGGCACCAGATTCCCATGAACCAGAAATCTGGTCGATCGATCTAAAAAAAGGGATTGTTGTTGCCAAAACGCGCTCGCGTAAAAAACTCGTTCCTGGAAATCTATTATTCTTCGATGGAGAGTTGTTGTCTCAAAACGAAGAGCAGTTCGTTGCTTTCCCGCAGCTCCAGGTCAAGATGGAAGATATGAATCGACTTTTACAATCGAATCCCAAAGATCCAAGCGGGTTGGCCGAGAAAGCCGATCTACTTCTCGATGATGGTAAATTGATGCAGGCGATCGATACATTGCATCTGGCAATGCAAAATAAACCTTCCCCAGAAATTGAATTCCGTGCCCGAGAAAAATTGTATGAAGCTATTACAGAGTTAATGCAAATCGATTTTAATCAAGCGGAGCCATTTTTGGCCGAATATCGTGGTCTTTGCCAATTCAAACCATTGAATACGAAAAAATGGACTGCAAAGATGATCGAGGAGGAACAGTTAAAACGTGAATCGAATCGTTTGTTGCTAGTTGCCAAAGGAAGAGAAAAACAAGGGAAAGCTCTGGATGCTTTCGAGAATTATTACCAATTTGGGGTGATCACTCAAGACAAGGAGTTGGTCAGTGTTTTGGATGAACCAAACACCTCTGCTCGGCCAGATATTTGGGCACATGGCCGAATCGATCATCTGATTGCTATAAGTTCACCTGAGCAGAAGAAATCGATCGAGAATCGGATTATGGAAGAATGGTCCCAAATTCGAACTGGGAATGATCTTTCTCGGTTACGCCGATTTGTGCGGATGTTCGGAGGCTTTTTTGAAGTGGGGACCGAATCGCAATTGTTGCTAGCGAATCTTCTTGTCCAAACTTTGAATGAAAACGATCTGCGCGAAGCCGAAGGAATTTTGTTGACTTTGCGAAAAAATGCTAACCCCCTCTTTGCCGCGCAAGCGACCTTTGATCTAGCTAAATTGTTCAGTCACAAATCGTTGATGGATGATGCGGTTAAACTATATCAAGAGCTGGAATTAAAATACCCGAATCAGCGCTTGCAAGATGGTCGAACCGGTGTGGAAGTTGTTTCGGAATTATTGACCGATAAGCGCTTTCATTATTATCTTGAACCGTTGCAAGATTTCTGGCCTAATAAATTGCAAGCGAATGAAGAACAGGGGGGCGTTCCGAATCAGCAACAAGGGACCGTGACTCTTGACGCAATCGATGATAATATCCTACCCTATTTTCAGCGGCATCGCGTTCAAATGCTTTCTAATTTCAACGGTTCTGGCTTGCAGGGGATTCGGGTGGTCGATCTAGTTACCAATGAAGAAAAATTCCAGTATGGCCAGTTGCCTATGGCTTTTAATGCCAATCTCGGCATTCATACGAGTCAACATGGCAAAATGCTCGGTCTACCTCGCCATA
>JAKBAI010000228.1 GCA_021809185.1 Planctomycetota bacterium | reverse complement strand
CGATCGTATGTAGAATGCTTAAAACGGAATAGCACCAGCGAGTCGATTGAAAGTATTCGCAAAAGGCTACCGGGCTTGATCGACCATTTTAATCTAGAATACAGTCAACCTCCCAAGAAGGGGCAGTTGATACGCGATACGGATCGAATTAAAATATTCTTGAAGGAGTTCCATGAATTCGAAAGCAAGGGGACCGTGCCCCGATTCATGATCATGGGATTGCCGGAAGATCATACTTTTGGAACAACGACCGGTCGGCCTACTCCAGAATCATGTGTTGCTAGCAACGATTTGGCGTTGGGTCAGCTCGTCGATGAATTGAGCCGGAGCAAAATTTGGCCTAAACTCGCGATTTTTGTCATCGAAGACGATGCTCAAAATGGGCCAGACCATGTCGATACCCATCGCACCGTCGGTTTGCTTATTTCCCCCTATACACGCCGAAAATATGTCGATCACACTCCCTATACAACGATGAGTTATCTTCGAACCATGGAGCTGATTCTTGGCCTATCCCCTTTAACTCAATTCGATGCCGCTGCGAACCCAATGGTGGCAGCATTTGTTGAAAAACCCGATCTGACCCCTTATACTCATATGAAGAATCAGATCGATCTAAATATCTTCAATAAAAAATCGGCTTATGGGGCAGACCGTTCCAATCGCATGGATTTCAGCGGCGTCGATCTGGTCGATGATTTCGAATTGAATGAGATTCTATGGCGTAATTGGAAGGGGGCTAATTCTGCGGTCCCGCCAATAGTGCAACGGGCGATCGCGATTCGAACGCAACCAGAACTGAATACCCCCAAAAAATAAGATCTAAGATTAGGAATAAATCAAAAAGTAGTTTCAGTAGATGCCCTATTTTACATGCCCTATTTTACATGCCCTATTTTAGTTGCCCTACTTTAGTTACTCACGAGGCCGCTTTTTGCCTTTTCGACTTTTGCATCCCCTTCGGTTAGTGTCCAGTAATTATCGGCCTCTATCGAATTCCATTCCTGATTTTTACCCGAAGGCCATTCCACGACAACCGATTCGATTTTAGCATTATCGCCAAGACCGAAATGAAAGCGCCAATCGTTGGTGGTGGCATGGCTACCACCCCCTTTAGCAAAGCGGTATTGCTTCTCGGTCTGTTCGCCATTTTTGGTCGTTACAATAATACGAGCACCAACCAGACTATGATGATCTTTAGCGATGAGATTAAACCCGACCCAATGATGATTCGTTTCGCTGATGTTTTTTAGTATGGTCACCGGGGCATTCAGATGATTGACAACCAGGTCCAATTTGCCATCGTTATTGAGATCGACGAATGCGACACCGCGGGCATTATGCCGTTCTTGAAAATAAGAACCCCCACGCGGAGTAAAGGCCCGGAATTTTCCGTGGATATTTTTCATTAATACCGGATACTGCAAGCGGCCAAATTTTTCTTGCGGGTATCGGATCGCATGGCCATTGACAATGAGAAGATCTTCCCAACCCCGATTTTCGATATCGAAAAAGCCGGTTCCCCAACTTACATAGTTCCCGCCAATAACACTTATTCCAGTTATAGTCATCGATGGGGTAAAGATGATCGAATTCCCTTTGCAACGATTCACGTATAAACAGGGTAATTCATCTTGATAATTGGTAACCATAATAGAAGGTAAACCGCTGCGGTTGAACGAAGAAGCATCAACTCCCATACTGCCATTGGAGTTGCCGCGATCATCGGTAGCGGTTGCGGAAATACGCCCTTTTTCTTCGAGCACAATTTCACCGAGTTTCCCTGTATTGTGATATAGGTAATTGTCATCGGTATCGTTCGCAACATAGATTTCCGGGCGCCGATCGTTATTCACATCGACCATCAAGACCCCAATCCCATGCCCCCCAGCTTTGGGATGTAAAACGGAATTACTGATGTTTGTAAATGTTTTGCCCCCATTGTTTTTCCAAAGCGAATGAGGCAACGGCTTAAATCGTCTCGGTTGGCAAACATCCCTTTGATTCGGATTATGATAAACGCAATCAGTAGGATTGTTCATATCAAAACCCCAATCGCCGTAATGACCGATATATACTTCTGGGTAGCCATCGCCATCCAGGTCTCCCCAGGCAGCACTGATACTCCACATATCATCATTCAATTGTGCTGATTTGGTTACTTCTACTAATTTTCGATTGCCATCCGCCCCTTTTTCATTATGAAATAAATGAATTCGCCGATAGCCTGTCACCAGTAAATCGGGCCAACCATCGCAATCGTAATCGGCTACGGCAGCACCATGAGTATAGCACCAATCGATCTGATCCAGCCCGACCTCTTTGGTCACATCCTGGAATTTGAAGTTCCCCAGATTGCGATATAATTTACAGCGATGCCCCTTCACTATCTTACCTTCATAATAACCTCCACCAGGAATGAATAGATCGGGTAATCCATCTTGATCATAATCGATCACCCCAATTCCCCCCCCAAGCGATTCAATAATCGCAAATACTACATTATCTTCCCCATTTTGATAGGTGAAATCGATACCGGTTTGTTTGGTTATCTCTTCAAATAACGGCGGCCCTTCTAGAAAATCGTCTTTCGCTGTTTCTTTCTTATTTGAAGGAGAAGAGTTCGGAGTTTTTAACATCATTGGGATAACGACGCCGCCTACCCCAATCGCTATCAGGACTAAAAGTAAGATAGACTTTCGCTTCATTAAATACTCCTTTTTACAGCATCGCTTTTGGATTGATCTGATGCGGGCCGATCGAATACTATCCGATCTAATACTATCCGATCTAATACTATCCGATCTTCAAGTGCCCTCTATCTATCTAAATCTACTTAAATGACTACCAAATAAAATTTCTCAGCTCAGGTTGCAATACTCTAATTTTTGAAGCTTGCAACTTTTTGTCTCTTCGTGCTTTTTGTCTCTTCGTGCTTTTTGTCTCTTCGTGCTTTTTGTCTCTTCGTGCTTTTTGTCTCTTCGTGCTTTTTGTCTCTTCGTGCTTTTTGTCTCTTCGTGCTTTTTGTTTTCGAAATCTGATCTAATCCCTTCTTCAACTATTCCAATCTAATTATCCCCTTCTATGAGAGCTACAATGAAATTGTATAGTGGTATCAGCCCTTCGAAGCGGATCGATTAAACTGATAAGGATTGATTCATCTTGTTTTCAGTCGATTCTTGATTTCATTGGTATTGGTCTCTGGATCGAAGTTTCATGGATTTTGGAAGAATCAACAAAACACGATCGGCTTCAAAAAATGCGATAAGTTCGCGATTTCTACTTTCTACTTAAATTTAAGCGAGAATCGATATTCTCCGAGATTGTAAATATTCCTTATATCATTTCTCCATTACGATTGAAAAATCGATATGGTTCGGAATTTCTTAAGACAACTTAATCTTTTGAGAAGTAGATTGTTCCCTGTTAACAAACTAGGTCGTTTGATCTGTTCCTCTAGGCCGTTTTTAGTTGATTCATTCAATTCTACTTTGAGAAATCGAAATTGGTTATAGACTTGGATGTTCGACATGATGAGTGAATAAAACTTCTCAAAAAATAACGTATACAATAATACCGATCCAACGTGATGATGCCGTAGGATAATCACGAATATATCTTAGCATCCCATTTTAAATGGAGAGTATTCCTCATTAGAAGGGGTGAAGAGATCGTTTCGGAACCCCCTCTCCAATTGTCTCCAATTGTCTCCAATTGCGATCGAATCTTATTTATTGTTATTATTTAGATACAGAATTTGCCATTCTTCAAGCAAAATAAAATTTGCGATTGATGGAAACTAAATCATTTGTTGCTCATTTCTTAGCTCTTTTCCCTAAAGAAAATAATTAGTTCCTTTTTGAAAAAGAGGTCACAAGAAAATAACAACCCTTTTCAACATCCTTTAACTAAGTTGGCTCCGATTAAAAGGACTCCGCCCGTTAATGGACTTAGTTTAAAGGATTTAGTTGGAAAGGGATCAAAGCAATCTTTCTTTATAATCCCGCAATCACTTTCTGTTCAGCTTGTACAGCAACATAACTATAAATAAAGGCATAAGCAGATTGGATATTCCCAGTCTTTTGATAATTGGTCAGTTCCACCTGACTAGCTAAATTGCTTAACTGTTGAGCCTCGGTTGCGTACTGAATGGTGTCCGTTTCATCTCCTTGAAGCGAAAATTGATAAGCAGTGGCAATCACTTTTAGCGCTAGAGAATCGTATTCAAAAGCTATCAACGAACCCTTGCCACTAGCATACGCTTGTTGAGCATAGGCATAAGAGAGGAAGGTATCGAGATAAGCAGGCCAGATGTACTGAGATTGATAAGTAGAAGGGGTGCTCGAGCCTGAAGAGGTTATGGTAGCAGGAGAACTGGTAGGACCACTTCCGGCAGTGCTTCCTCCACTTCCAGAGCCACCACTTCCGTTTCCAGAAGAAGTAGGAGCGCTAGAAAGTACCGTTATCTGAGTTGATTCCGAAAGATTCGCATTCAGATTGGTAATATCTTTGATAGAAACCGTAACAGAATAGGTTCCTGCATTTTGATAGGTATGGGTTCCATCGATCACAAAGTTATCATTCCCCTGATCGATAATCGTCGCGGTGGTTACAACACCATCCCCCCAGTTGATGACAGCAACAAGATTGCTCAATTGGGTAAACTGAGTAGGATCGGTCGAAGTAGCAATCGCTCCGCTAAACGATTGGCTAATAATAGGGGAGAAACCGACTCCCTGGAGAGTCAACCCGGTATCTACGGTTTCCTGGGTTATATTCTTGAGGTTCCCGTTGCCTAGAGCACTATCGACCAGATTGATCTGGACATTCACTTTACCCGTAATTTTGTAGGTATGGCTCCCATTAATCGCATATTGATTATTTCCTAAAGCAGTTATTGTTCCCAGGGAATCTGTACCGTCCCCCCAATAGATGATAGCGGAGAGATTGGACAACGAAGAATATCCTGAACTATCTGTTAGTGTACCGACCTGACCAGAGAAGTTAGCCCCCGTCGTTGCGGTGAAACCGACCCCTGCTAATGTCAACGGAGAGCCAATCGTTACTGTAGTGGTTTCACTCTGGCTATTAAAAGAATTTGCGCTATCGGTAATCGAAACGGTTACAGGTAAAGCTCCAATGCTCTTGTAGGTATGACTACCCGAAATAATAAAATTGTCGTTCCCTGTATCGGTGATGATAGCGGTTGAGGAAGTACCATCCCCCCAGTAGATGATAGCCGTGAGATCCGATAACTGCGTTTGCAAACTTGGATCACTCGCCGAAGCAACTTGCCCAGAGAAGAAGCTTCCCGCGGTCGCAGAAAAAGTGACTCCACTCAAAATAAGTCCAGTGATGGTTTCCTTGGTAGTTTCCGAAACATTTACATAGGAATCGGTTTTATCCGTCAATGTAACCGTTACTTTATATACACCCCCAGTAACATAAGTATGGGTACCATCAATAATGAAATTCCCATTCCCTTGATCCACAACCGTGCCCGTTGTGGTAGTGCCATCCCCCCAATTGATCGTGGCAACGAGGTTAGCTGCTTTGCTCACTTGAGTCGGGTCGCTTGCGGTTGCTACTTCCCCAGAAAATTGCTGGCCCGCTCTCGCATTAAAGCTTACCCCAGAAACACTCAAGTCACTTGAAATAGTTACTGGGGTTGTGGAAGTTACATTACTAATGGAATTCGTACTATCGAATAAATTAACACTAACCGTGTATTTCCCCGCCCCTTGATAGGTATGGGTTCCATCGATCACATACGATCCTGTTCCCTGAACAACAATCGTCCCCGAAGAGACCGTTCCATCTCCCCAATTAATCGAGGCGACCAGATTTGCGGAATTGGTCAAATCGGTAATATCTGAAGCACTAGCAACCTGCCCAGAAAACTGGACCCCTGCGTTTGTGGTAAAAGTGGTTCCGGAAATAGTCAAAGCGGCTGGGAATATTAAATTGTCGTTAATATCCACCATATATTGAAGCGCGTACCCATTGAGAAAAATATATGGATTCGATGGGCTAGCGCCACTAATATAATTGTTATAAGTTGTATTTACAGCAATATCGCCAATTTCGCCATTATTGGCATTATCGTACCAGCCTAGAGTCAGATAATTAACATCAGGATCGGTCACTGCTTCTGCAAGTTCATGAGAAGAGACCATGGTCATCGATTGAAATGTAGTCAAATTCCCGGTATAATCCGCATTTCCATTCGGTTGTCCGTTGATCGTCGATCCACCAGGAGTTGTTATAACGGCATATCGAATATTCGCACTATTTCCACTCGCCGTTGTCCCTGCATATGCACCATGATAACCTGCAAAATACGAGATACTGTCAACCCCGCCTTGAGTTACTGCGATATTTGGTTCAACGTAAACAACGTATAACGTATTCGCTGTCGGAGCCGTCAAGTCTCCATTCGATATTTCGCTTTGGATCGCTGATTGGATGGTACTGTCATTCAGATAACTCGAAGAACTTAGCGACACATTGTAAACCTCTCCTTTAACAAAACTACCTTCACCAACGTTATAATTCGCTTTGTGCAACATGTCCATGAATGGACTGGTTACCATGTAGTTCAAATAGTTGCTAAAGTTGGTCGCCTCTGCAGATAGATTATTGTTTGATGCCCAGTTCGATCCATAAAAAATCGGTTGAACTTGCACATTCGTTAACAAATTACCACCGTAATAAGTCATAGTTGGAACAATTCGGGATTCTAGCGATTCCAATCTCAAAATACTTTGTTCAGAATGAATCCCTATGATCGAAGAGGATCTTAGTTCGATACTCCCTGAAAAAAATTGAGATATCGATGAAAAATCGGAGAACTTAGGAGATTGATTTAAAGATACATTCTGAGCGGGAGAGGAAAAGAATGTCTGGTGAATCCGCTGAAATAACTTCATACAAAACTCCAAAAATGACGAAGAAAATCTCCTAATT
Source organism: Planctomycetota bacterium (assembly GCA_021809185.1). Classification (GTDB taxonomy): domain Bacteria; phylum Planctomycetota; class Planctomycetia; order Gemmatales; family Gemmataceae; genus JAKBAI01. The sequence continues at coordinate 1,754 of JAKBAI010000228.1, read as the reverse complement.
TAATAGTTATGAGTTTAAATAAAAAAGATAAAACAACATATTTATTAAAAACATTAAACAATTACGATTCAAAAAGATTTTCTATTACGTTGAATGCCAACATTAGTGAAGATTTTACAATCAAATTTCAAAGGTTACAAGATAAAATCAAAAAAAATTGGAAAAAAGTATATATTAATTCAAGATTTTTAGTTGCATAGAGATTTGAACAACCTATTTTTTCTAACAACAATTAGATAATGAATTCAAAAGTGTCCTGTAATCCGCAATCGAAGATAAGTGCTCTATCTCTAGATACAGCTTTATTGCTAAACAACTTGCATCGATCCTGAAGGTTATTACTGAAAATAGATTGCGGTGTTGATCATCCGTTTAAATTGATCTCCATCTTTGTGATCCCAATCGTTATGATCGAAATAGATAGTTCCCTTTGGATTTGATCGTGGAATGAAGTTAAGCTCGTTTTTGTAAAAAAACTGATCTATTTTAATAAAAAGACCCATCAAATTCTCTCTTTAAATCGACCCAATGATTCCAGCCGATTCTAATATCTTGTTTGTTAAGAGTTCTTTTTTTTGGGAGAGGTCGATTTTCTTTTGGATTTCGTGGACGGAGCAGGGTTTGGGTTCGAAGAAACCGGTTCTTCCCCCTCTTTCATCTTGTGGATCGTCCTTTTTTTGGATCGATTATGTTTTTTTACAACTGAATCTTGCGCTGGGAATTCTTCTGATTTTGATTTCACGAATTGATAAATCTCAATGGCAGGCAACGTATTAGCAGATGGTTTAGTAACCCCAACCACAAATCGCCCGATATTTGCTAGCATGTTGTGAGCTTCAATGCCGTTCTGAAATTGCCCGATAGCTACCCATGGCTCCCCTATTATTTCTAAATCCATTTGTGCAATCCAATTTAACAACTTCTGATAATAGTCCTTAATCTGTTCCAAAGGACCATAATAACCAAGACGAGCGTATTTGCCGCCGGGTATTTGACCATTACTGATTTTGTCATGAGAGGCGAAATGATTAGCCATTTGAAAACCGATTTCAATTTCGATTTCCCCATTCATTGATTGCTTATTCCCTTTCCCCTCATTCGCATCGAAAAAAGGGAAAATCACATAAGGGGATTCTGAACGGAGCTGCATCAATACTCGAGTGCGAACATAATAATCGAGTTCCTTAAATCCCTCGATGATTGTATTTAAGAGATTATTGGGACTGGTTTTCTGATTCATAAACAAAACAGGTTGCGGAAGTCGTTCAACTAGGTTCGGAACCGTGAATTCTGCATCAGGTCTGGTGACTACCGGTTTTCCCGATGCCTTAGCGGTTATCCGATACTTCATCAGTTGAGCCATTAATTTCTCTGGTGTCATTCGGTCCTCTTTGAACTCCATAGATTTCAGTTTGGCACATTATTCCGGTTGCCAAAAATTCAATTATTTGCCAATGATTAAATCGTTTTCTGGATAAATTTGAAATATAATTTTATATAATCCAAACCTCAAGATCAACAAGATCTTCTTACTTCAAATAGGTTATGCAATAAATCGAATCGAACTAAAACAAACCCTCGCTTAGACTAAATCAATACTTCTTTTCAAAAATTACTCGATCAATTCCGAATTCTTGAGAGCATCAGTAAAATCATTAAGAGTTACTGCACTAAAAGCCAAATCGACCCACTGATCCAGTTTGTTTGGATCTTTTATTGCTTCTAGCTCATTTTTTACTTTTTTGGGTAACCGC
>JAKBAI010000227.1 GCA_021809185.1 Planctomycetota bacterium | reverse complement strand
AGGGAAAAAGGAACGGAAAGAAGAGGACGAAGATGATGACGATGACAAAGGCAAAGGTCAAAATAGTCATCATGGCGAGAAGAAAGTAAAAGGGAAAAAGGAACGGGAAGAAGTGAATTAATTATTTTCAGATAGAAGAAAATGGATGGAGTATTCCAGCTATTTTCTTCTTATTTAAGACTTAACCTTGCGAATTAGCTGAATTTCAATATAATAAATTGTCAATGTAAATAATTCTCGACCTAGTTATCGGAAAAGAGAATACCATGAGTGTGCGAATATTAATCATCGAGGATGATAAACAGATAGCCGATTTTCTGATTCGCGGTTTACGGGAAGAGGGGTATGTATCGGAGCTTTCGACAAATGGGGAGGATGCCTGGTTCCAACTAAAGAATCAGGAATGGGATCTAGTTATCCTCGATTGGTGGTTACCTGGCTCGGATGGATTAAATCTGTTGAAAAGATTTCGACAATTAAAGAAAAGAACCCCTGTCCTTTTTTTAACTGCTCGAGATTCTGTCGAAGATAAAGTGAGGGGATTAGATGCGGGAGCGGATGACTATTTAGCTAAACCATTTTCTTTCGAAGAACTACTTGCAAGAATTCGAGTGATATTACGTAGAGAACAATTAGACCAACCGATCAATGAATTGGTCTATGATGACTTACGCATCGATTTGGCAAGCCAGCGTGTCGAACGTTCTGGTCAACGGTTGGATCTCTCGGCGCGCGAGTATTCCTTATTAGTTTTCTTTTTGCGACATATCGGGCAGGTTCTGAGTCGAACTCGAATCTATGAACATGTTTGGGATGAACGCTATGACGGTCTGTCCAATACCCTTGAAGTCCATGTCATGGAGTTGCGGCGAAAATTGGAGCAGAAAGGGGCACGGTTGATCCATACGTTGCGCAATCGCGGTTATCTGTTTGGCCAAGACCCTTCTGTCGAAGATCCTGCTAGTGCGGGGGATGATTAAAAAATGACTTTGCGAAATAGAATCCATCTTTTTTTTCTAGTGACCATCGGCTTCATCCTTTTTGGTTTTTCAGTTGCTTTTTACCTTTTGGCCCGGAACGATCTTTATCGAGAAAGCGAAAAAGAGTTGATCGCTATTCTCCAAACACTGAAAGCATCAGCGGAAATCGATGAGGGGGGGATCGAATGGGAGCCTGCGGAAAAACCGGTTCATTTCTTCGAGGATGTTTCGCATGAAGAGATTCGCTGGCTTGTAAGCGATTCTCGCGGTGCCATTGTCGATCATTCGAAGCAACTTCACTGGAACAAAAAAGAAAATCGCAAATTCTTAGATTTTGCTGCGCGGCATCCTTATTTAGAAGAAGTTCGTTGGAAGGGGAGCACCTGGTTGATCATTCAGGATACCATCGGATTATCCTCAGATCAGTTTGCCATGCCAGTTTTGCAAGAACAAAGTTTGGCTAAATCAAAACATCAAGGCTTACAAATAACCGTGGCTATCTCCTTGCGGCCAATCATGCTCCAGTTGACAAAGATAATGGTTACGATCTTCGTTTTATCGATCGGATTATGGATTGCCATTTTTTTTGCTGGTCGCTGGATAACCCGGCGGGCTTTATCCCCGCTTACGGAAATGGCCATTCTTGTACAGCAAATGACCCCTTCAAGACTTAGTCAACGATTGAGAGAGCCACGAACAGGAGATGAACTGGATAATCTAAGTCAATCCTTCAATCGCTTACTCGATCGGATCCAAGAATTGATCGAGCGGCAGAAGCGATTCAATACCGATGCTTCCCATCAGCTCAGAACCCCCTTAGCAGGAATGTTGGGGCAAATCGAAGTGGTGTTACGAAGGGATAGATCGATAGAAGAGTATCGCCGAGTGCTTCAGGTTGTTCAGGAACGGGGGGAGTATTTAAAGAAAATTATCGAATCCCTCTTATTTTTAGTCCGTGACGAAAATCAAAATGCTTGTATCAATCTGGAGAAAATTGCTCTCTCCGATTGGTTTGATTCGTTTTGTCATCTGTGGGACGATCATCCCCGAAAAACCGATTTTATGTGGCAACTCGATCGTTCCCCTTGCTGGATTCGTGCTCATCCTACCTTACTTTCTGAATTAATATCGGTCTTTTTAGAAAATGCGTGTAAATTCAGTGACCTCGGTTCTCCAATCATTATTCGTCTTCAAACTTTTCCTGACCAAGCAACGATTGAAGTGATCGATCAAGGGGTCGGTATTCCTGAAGACGATCTTATTCAACTTTTTCAACCATTTTACCGATCGAAAAATTCTAAATCTGAGAATGCGGAGGGAGTAGGTTTGGGGCTAGCGATTGCCGAGCGGATTGTTACATTTTTCCAAGCTGAGATTCAGGTTAAATCGGTGCTCCATCAAGGGAGCAACTTTAAAGTTGTTTTTCCACGGATCAGAGATTCAGAGTAGAAACTCGTACCAATTATAAATCTGCAATGCTCCATCATCCAGAATTTGCTTTATTTGTAGAAATAGTTTACTCCCTTGATTTTCTTTATAGGGATCCTAAACGACTATCAAATAGTTATCGACCAATCGCATTATTTACCCTTCTTTCTGACTACGAATCCAGGGAGCAAAAGATTCAAACAGTTTGTAATGTTCTTCGAGTGTTAATGTTTCTGCTCGGATTGTCCCTGATAAATTTATTTGGTTGAGCTGATCGTCGATTTGATTTTTTTCTAGTTTGACCATTGGCCAAGCCGAAATAGCTTGGCGCAAATTTTTTCGGCGATGAGTGTACAAATCCCGTAAAAACTCACGATAGGAAACAGGATTATTCACTTTTTTACGCTTTTCCACATTAGCACTGATTTTCACAATCGCAGAATCGACTTTGGGTTGAGGCCAGAAAACACTAGGTGGCAACCTGCGGATAATCTGAACATCTGCTAAACTTTGAACAAGGACACTCAAGGCGGAGTAATCTTTACTTCCAACCTGGGCAACCAATCGTTCAGCAACTTCGAGCTGAACCATCACAATCATTTTGTCTACAATAATTTCGGAAAGCAGTAGATTGGCGATTACTGGCGTAGCCACGACATACGGCAGATTAGCAATCAGTTTTGCTTTTCGTGATGCAACAATCTCTTTTTCGGCTTGGGGTTGCATAGGTACAGAATTCGACAACGGATCGCTCGCCGGAACGATCTGATCATCGGGTTCGATCTTATTAAGACAAGTCTGCCAGGTTTTGATAGTATCTTGATGGAGCCTATTTTTTCCTTCTAAAATATCTCCTTGAATCATGATTAAATTAGGCCGGATCCCTAACTGACTTTTTGCTAATCGATGAAAATCAGGGTCTAATTCAACGGTAATTACTTGACCAGCATGGTCGCAGAGTTTGGCAGTTAAACTACCGGTCCCTGTACCAACTTCCAACACGATGTCATTTTTGGTCAATTCCGAATTGTTAATGATCAGATCGATTAAATTCAAATCGATTAGGAAATTTTGCCCCATCTTCGCTTTAGGCATGAGATGATGAGTTTTAAGAAGGTACTGAATATGCGATAAGGTTTGGCGGGGTGATGACATGATTTTTTTCTCAAATAGATTGAATAATTTGGCCAAAAAAGATTTACTTTCCTAATAATTTAGCAACATGTTTGGCTAACATATCTGTTTCTAAATTAACTCGATCCCCTATCTTTTTTTGTCCTAGAGTTGTATTATCGAGTGTATGAGGGATCAGCATTATTTCAAAATTCGTGTTGTTCACACGAACGAGGGTCAAGCTAATTCCATCGACAGCGATCGATCCTTTTTCGACCATATACTTTGTTAAAAATTCTGGGCAACGAATAGAGATCATTTCCCAAGAGCCTTGCTGGGTTCGAGATTCTATATGCCCGATGCCATCCACATGACCTTGGACAAAATGTCCCCCAAGCCGATCGCCAATTTTCAGCGCTTGTTCTAAATTAACGAAATCCCCGGCATGTAAATCCCCAAGATTGGATTTTAATACGGTTTCAGGACCAATCTGAAATAGGAGATTTTCATGGGGAATCTTGGTGATAGTGAGGCAAACTCCATTGACTGCTATACTTTCTCCTATCTGAGAATTGGCAGCAATCGTTCCATTCTGAATGAGTAACGAAAAGCCTCCATCCCCATCCGATTGGATGGTTGTTACTCGACCCAGAGATTGAATTATCCCCGTGAACATAGGTTTATGTTTATACCTGTATCTAAAAAACTGGTCTTGTTAAAGAAACGATTACCTTCTCAATCACCCGTTTTGAACTTACTTGAATATTTCTTAATCTTAATAAAAATGCAAAATTTGCCGAATTCGATAAATGGATTTTTCATTGTTAGTGGTTTAATTAAAGAATCAACTAGCAATAAAAAAGAGAAGCGATGAACAAATCTAGTTCGATCATCGCTTCCAATCTTTACAAAAATCGCAGATAAATTCGAAGAAATCAGATTATGCAACAATCAGATCACGCAACAATCAATTATGTACCATGTTCCCAGCTGACACTGTACTTAGCTTGATCACTGGTCATCGCATCGATATGAATGCCCATCGAAGCCAATTTCTCTGTGGCGACGAAATGTTCAATTTCGAGGGGTACCGTATGCACTGCTGCCGTAAGCTTTCCTTTTTGTTTTACACAGTATTCGGTAGCTAAAGCTTGCGTGGCAAAACTCATATCCATAACACTAGGGGGGTGGCCTTCGGCCATGGCTAGATTAACGAGCCGACCCTGACCAAGAACAAAGATCCGTTTCCCATTCTTGAGCTTATATTCATCTACTTGATTGCGGACATCGAGTGTCTTAGAAGCAGATTCTTCTTCAAGTGCGGGAAGTTCTAGTTCAACATCGAAATGACCACTGTTGCAAACAATAGCCCCATCTTTCATCGCCAGGAAATGTTCTCTTCTTACGATATGTTTGTTTCCAGTAACGGTAATGAAAATATCACCCAATTTCGCTGCTTCCATAATCGGCATTACACTAAAGCCATCCATTGCAGCTTCCAAGGCGGCAATAGGATCGACTTCGGTAATAATCACTTGGGCACCTAGTCCGCGTGCTCTGGAAGCAACCCCTTTACCGCACCAACCATAACCGCTGACAACAACTTTGCGACCAGCCATTAAAATGTTGGTAGCACGGATAATGCCATCGATTGTGCTTTGGCCGGTACCATAGCGATTGTCAAACATGTGTTTGGTTGCGGCATCGTTAACGGCAATCACGGGAAATTGCAGAACACCATCTTTTTCCATGGCTCGCAATCGTATTACTCCCGTGGTGGTCTCTTCCATGCTTCCCACGACTTGGGCAAAACGTTCTTTTCTTTGTTGTGGGGTAAACTTCTTAGCCCAGTTAGCGACCTGTTCATGAACTCCCTTCAACCGATCGAGAGCCACGAAAATCATGGCGGAAACCAAATCCGCGCCATCATCCATAGTCACATGGGGTTGAAAATCTAATGCAGAGACTACATGTTTATAATAGGTATCTTTGTCTTCCCCATGAATGGCATTGACATGAATACCGAAATCGCTCACTAAACTTGCTGCGACATCATCCTGAGTCGAAAGTGGATTCGAGGCAATTAACATTACTTCAGCGCCGCCTGCCTGAAGCGTACGAACTAAGTTTGCTGTTTCTGCGGTTACGTGCAAGCAACACGACATTTTCATTCCAGCAAGTGGTTTTGCTTTGGCAAATTGGTCTCGCACGCGCCGTAATACAGGCATATCTTGATCGGCCCACAGGATCCGTTTTTTGCCCCCGGGCGCAAGCTTTAAATCCTTAACATCGGATGATACTGACATTGTTTTTTGTTCTCACAAAACTAATAAAATTACTAACAAACACATTTGGTATTCGAATTACTCTATACAAATTGAATTCTAACTGCAATCTCCTATCTGTTATTTTCAATTAGTACACTTTTTCAATTCTCATGAACTAGCTGTTATGAACTAGCTGTTATGAACTATCCGTTATGAGCTAGCTGTTATGAACTAGCTGCTTCGGACTCCTATTTGATCTATGGCTTGTTCAGGATTTTCACCTAATTATCTAGGGATTCGATCTATGTAATTAAAGATCTTTCTCTAGAAGTTCTTCAGAATCTCCTTTATGGAAACCTCTTCCGTGAAAGATCGTATTTTCTTTTCAACAATTCCTATGTTAATGAATGATCAGCTCGATCACTTTAGGATATCACAACTCCCTATTTGACTTTCTTTCCAAAAGAATAGCTTATCTTAATTTGAAATTAAGCCAAAATAGAGTTAAATTCAATTTGAATTAAGTTTCTCCCTATACCAACCTAATTTATATAGATTCTCAACAAACTTTCCAGTTTTTTTCTCAACTTTCTAAGAACGCATCCTTTTTAAAATCTGCTTAATATCACAATTTTGGGAAAAAAACGATTTTTAGAAATTAAGAAATGTCTAAATTCGAAATTTAAATAAATACGAAAAAGGATAAAACAAGCTTCATGTAACTAATTCATGAAGTTTGGTATGCGAATAGAAGAGAAAAAACTGATCTTTTAAAATTTTTCAACCTAAACTAATTAATAGAAGCAGGAAAGGGGCTGAAAAATGATATTTCGAAGAAAATGGTGCTGAAGAAAATAGTGCTGAAGAAAAGAGCGATGAAGAAAATAGTGCTACGTTACTTTACTAATCCCCTATAAAATTAATCTTCCGAAGGACGGGGTCGATTCGACCAATGACCGCGAGGGTCTTTGAAATCGGATTTTAATAGTTCATCTCTCTCTAGATTTCCACAGCGAACAATAACCCCTTTTTCGTTCCAGCCCATATGAGCAGTAACATCAAGAGTCGTATAGCGAAGGGTCAGTCCACAGCGTCTTCGAGTGCTTTGATTCACTTCGGAACCATGAAGCAATAAATCGCTATGGATTGAAGCAGTGCCTGCGGCAAGTTCAACATAGATCGGTTCGCCAATCCCTTCCGCATTTGTGACGGTTTGATCAAGGATATTCGATTCGCTATTCTCGGATAGATGGAAAGTCAAATGACCATGATGATGCGATCCGGGAATATATTTCATACAAGCATTTTCGCGATCCGCATCGTCGATAGCGAGCCAAACGGTAATAGCACGGGAAGGAGTCAAAGGCCAATACGAGGCATCTTGGTGCCAAGAGACCTGTTTCCCATCACCAGGCATTTTACAAAAGAAATGAGATCCCCAGGCAACGACATTATCCCCTAGCAGGTCGCTTACCAAGGCAACAATGCGAGGATTTGTTAAAATATCCCATACTTTCCCATGTCGTAAATGCGCGGAACTGATCGAATAAGAATCTTTCCCTTCCGCGATATATTTTGCTAAGAGATCATCAAAATATTTGCGGATTCCTGTCATTTCTTCGTTAGAAAAAATGCGAAATGGTTTCAAATACCCTTCTCGATTAAACTGTTTTTGCTGCTCGATCGAAAGGGATTTGAGGGGGGAATGGCTGGAAGGAATAAAACGCAAATCGCGCTGAATCGAATCGAGCTCTTGGCTGCTGGGTGTAATTTTGAACTGGGTTGAGGAATCAGGTATAGGCGTTGTTGGAGGGGTCATTGTTTTCTCTTTTCTCTCGCTACTGTTTAGACCAATTTTTCGTATTAGTCTTGGTGGGCATAATGGTTTGGTTTCAAACCTTTTCGGAAACCGCCGAAACCAAAATGAGTCGGTTTATATTCTCCTATCAAGTCAACCTTCATCTTATCCGATAATTTAGATTCAAGACCCAAGAGAACATAAGTTCCATTTACCAGCAATCGTCTTAGCCCTTCGCTCAGGAGATCTTCTGCTGCTCCCATGGTTGTTGCTAGGGCTTTACCAGTTTTTTCATTCCCACTCTGATACGATTTAGTCCAGACAACCGGCATCATCGGATCATTCTTCTTGTTGGTAACCGGAGAATCTGAAGGTTTCATCCCAGATAAAACCTGACCTAAGATAAGCGGCTTGGAATCTCCTGGCAGTGGCAAACGAACTCCGTAAACATCGGTGGGGCCGTAAATATCACCGTCCTTGATTCCACGCAGAATCGGGTTATTTTCCTCCCCTTTGGCAATGATTCCGCGCGTCGATTCTTTGCCATGGTTACCATGATGGCTTATCCAAGTTTCTCCCAGAACATGGCGACCGAATCCCCCTTCCCAATCTTTTATTTTACTTTGCCAGCTATATTTATTATAGATAGATTTATTATTGATATTAAAGCCATGAGTTGCCGTTCGCATCCCGATCACCGGTTTACCAGCAGTAATAAATTGATCGATCCATTTCATTTGCTTTTCGGGGAGGTTACGAAAGCGGGTAGCGATAATCATCAGATCAGCATTTTGAAGATTTTCCAGACCAGGAATATTATTGTTGACGTTGGGATTAATTGTCCCATCTTTCGGATCGATGGCAAATAAAACCACACATTCGAAACCATGATGTCTTGCTAAGATTTTACCTAATTGCGGTAAACATTCCTCAGATCGATATTCTTCATCACCAGATATTAAGACGATTTTTTTCCCTTTACCTGGTCCATCTGTTCCCGAATAGGTCACAAAAAGTTCCGAGTTGTTTTGACCCTCTTTCTGGGATTCTTTTATCTCTTTTTTAGATTCCTGAGCAGAAGCAGGACTTGTAAATAAGGCCGAAAACATAAAAGCATAAGAAACAACAAGAACGAGAGGAGCCCAAATTTGAAAGGATGAATTTCTGCGCGGGGATCGTTTGATTTGTTGATAATTATTGATA
>JAKBAI010000226.1 GCA_021809185.1 Planctomycetota bacterium | reverse complement strand
CAATAGCTTCTACCCCTAACTTAGAAGCAACCAGTCGAAAATTCCTAGATTGATCGCAAACCATCCAGCCATTAGCTGTATGCGACTCCCCAGCAACAGCTGCTGATAAATACACACTGCGTGAATCGATTCGTTTGATGGCCTTCTCTGGCTCATCTTGGTGCTGAATGAAATTTACCAATTGCTCTACGGAAGTTGGCATCATCGGATAGTTCACCTCTTTCGAACTATCCTTCGAAGGTTTACTAATCAAACGATTGAAAATACATCCATTGACTAAAAACACTAATACTAAAAAACATCCTGATATTCGCAGGCCGTGATTGAATGGAGCAAAGGATCGAATTGATTTCTTCACGATTTTCACCTTTTCAGAACCTTTCGCTTACAATCTTCTAGAATTTCTATGAATCTTACTTTTATTTTATTAAGTTTTTTTTATTAACTTTGTCTATATTAACTTTGTCTATTATCCTATTAATCCAAACAAATAAGATTTTGAGATTTATCCTTAAATCAAGAAATACTAAACCAAATTAACGGATCAAAAATCTACCCATCTTCTCCTATCCATTCATTGTCGCAGCGCAAATCGCAAAGGCTTATCTAAAGTTACTAATCTCGAAAAGTCAATCTGAAACAATGATTTCAATGATCTCAAAACAAGGCTTTCACATTTCCCTAAGATGAATACTCTTTATAGTTATTTAACCTTACCCATTTTAGTTAGATCCGTCAATAGCTTCACCACCATTAATAGCCTCACCATCATTCTATAACACGAACCAAAATTAGAACCAATCTGGAAAAATCATTTTGAGTAGAAATCGTTACCATCCAAAAAGGTTCGTCATTTTCTCTTGAACCGATTCCATTTCGGATTCAGAAAGCTTCAAATCTTCAATCAAATATTTTTCTTTCGTTTTCACATCTTTCAGAGAGAGAAAATCAGTTTCTTGTTGTTTAAGGTAATCTTCAAAACTCAGTTTCTTTTTTCGCATTAATTCCAAAGCTAAAACATAAATAAACTGATTTTGTTCTGGATTATCCTTTCGAACCACAAGCTGACGAAAACATTGGTATAGGATCTCATAATCGATAGGATTTTTTTTCTTTTTAGAAGAAGAACCACCAGAATCGAATCCTTTTGGATTGATCGATTTCCAAAAAGCGATGACTTTTTCGTTTTTGAAGGAATCTAATCCTTGCCAGCTCGATTCCCCAAAATCTCGACGAACAAGATTTCCATTTTCTTCCATTAACACGCTATAAAGAACAGTCCCGGGAGGTAATGAATTACCAGAAGCAAAGCACCGTTTTGCAGGAGGCTGAATCTCAAACTCCGTCATAGAACCATCCTATTCATACGTTGAATCCATTCTGATGAAGTAACAAATTAATCCTGCATCGTACAATTATTAATTGTACTCGTATTAATTGTACTCGAAAAAAAAGCAATCGAAGGGTTTTTCCATGATAGATCCCCGAGAGAATTATATGCTTGGATTAACGGATATATTAATTTCAACGGTTACAGAGTCTGTTATTTCCAACTTTGAATCTCTTTTTGAACGATGAAAGGTGTTTCACTTCCCCAGCCGAGAAAAATTTTTCGTACATAGCCTTTACTATCCAAGACAACCATTTGGGGGGTCGATTCAATGGTATGAGCTTGTCTGACCTGGCAATCTTTTAGCAAAGGATAGGTTATTTTCATGTTTTCTGTTTCAGAGATTAGTTTGGATTCTGGACCAATCGTCACGGCTAATACTCGAACAGAATCGCCGAATTTGCTTTGTAAATTCTGACCAAACTGAAGAATTCGAGTTGTCGAATCGGCGTTGGCTTTTACATAAATTAAAAGAACTGGATGCCCCAGATTTTGATGAAGTCGATAATATCGATGTAAATTCCAAGAGTAGGCTAAAAAATCAGGAGCGATTTGATTAATGGCAAGGCCAATGGTCGGGATGCCCCCCTCTTCAGGAATCAATTTTTCAGTACTCTCTCCTTTTCTGAAAAGTTCAACTTGATAACGCATTGCCGACAAGGTATCACGATATGGCAAGTCATTTCGAAACGAGTAATTTTCGATATATTTTTCATAACTCTTTATCCATTCATCAAATGGTTTAGTCGATTTTCCGACTTTAGGCACAGCTTGATGTAATCTTTTCTCTAGGATAAAAGCCTGGCGAATCTCTTCGAATCGATCTTTGTGTCCAATCTGGGTAAGATGACTAATCTGTTTCTGCTCATAGTTTAGAGTGGCTTTAAAATTAATATCCCCCGAATTTGCATCTCGAACTTCTGTTACGTTCTCCCCTTTTTGTGCATATCCGGCAGGATTCAACCAGATTTTGATGGTTTTTTTCCAACTGGAAGTCGTTGGAGAAAATGAAAGATGCCAATGAATCGATTGCTGTTCGCCCGTAAGGATTGGATAAAAACAGCCATGCCAGTTCTCTTTACCCACCAAGCGATAATGCCAGAAGGGTAAGTTATCTTGGCGGCAATACCAACCCCCCAGGGAACCCATTTTAAATTCGTTACGGTTCAAGAACATCGAGGTCTCTTTTTGAGGCAGATTGGTGATTTTCCCTACACTTCCTATAACAAATTCAAGGTGATTATTCTGCAACCATTCCTCTTTTTTGATTTCGGTGAGTTCCCCCTGATTACTCAATAAAAATAAATGAATCGCCGATAAAAAGATCGATGATTTGGGCATTGATCTCAATAAAAGGTTGTTATCTCGATTGAGTTGAGTTTTCTGATTTTTTAAACGATTCGAGAAATGCTTTTGATCTAATAATTTATGACGTTCTCGATCAATTTCATTGGTTTCATTTCTGTTTCTGTCATCAGGTTCATTTTCAACAGGAACCATCTTATTATATAAAGCGAGAACCGCCCCTTCTTGCCGCTGCTCCAAAACAAGGACTCGAGTTTCCCAATAAAAAAGTCGTTCTTGTTGAAACGATTGACGGGTTATCTCCTCTTTATAAGTCCCTGTCCAAACGATCTCTTCTCGTATCTGCAACGATTGAAAAGCAGTGATGGAATTGATCGATAATTCCTCTTCCGCGGAGAGCGATCCTAAAAGCCAAAGATAGATGATGCAACAAGGAAAAAGCTTTGAAATCATTATATATTAACTCGATAAATTTTAATAAATGGAGATGAAATAACCGAAAATACAAGTAAAACAAGGTCACTTTATTAAATTGTTCCTATATTGGAATTGATTTTGCTCTCTGTAATCGAGTTGATTAGTCAAATTAGGTAATTGAGTCAAATTGAGATAGAATTTTTTGAAGGAAGCATTAAACTCTCTGGAATAATTTCATTTCTATTGGATGATTAGAGATTATTACTCTATTAATATTTCTAAGGATACTAAACGAAAAACCAAAATCGGACAATTTTGAATCTCAGAGAACAGCAATTAATAGGATTATTGAATGGTAGAAATACGATTTAAACATTTGCGAAACCAAATGAAAAACCAATTACGAATCAGAGCAGTAATTTCTATTGTAACAACTTGGGTGACTCTTTTATGGGTGATGACCAACATTTCTTCAGGCCAGCAGGAGAATAAAAGATTTTCAACAGTAGAAACGATCGTGTTCGATAATAATAGTTCTACTCCTAGTACTTCCGATTCACTCGATTATAATGGAACAACTACAAAAATCGACCCTACGTCGAATCAAAAATCTTCCGAATGGAATCAATGGCGCGGACCATTTCGGGATGGTCATTTGCACCAAGATGAGAAATGGCCAAACGATTGGAAAGGATTAGAAAAACAATGGAGTATAGAACTCAATCCCGGTTATAGCGGACCGATTTTATCTGGTGATTATGTTTATACATGCGAGAGCAATAAGGAGAATGAAGTAGTCCGCTGCATAAATCGAGAAACTGGAAAGATGATTTGGCAACAACACTGGCAAGGGGGAATGAAAGTGCCCGATTATGCCGCAGCGAATGGGGATTGGATTCGATCAACCCCTATCGTCGATTCCGATTCGATTTACATCGGCGGCATGAGAGATTTCTTAATCTGTCTCGATAAATCCGACGGGAAAATTCGGTGGCAAATCGACTTTGCTCAAATATATAAATCGACTTTGCCGTTATTCGGAATGGTCTCCTCACCGCTGATCGTCGATGATTATTTGATGACATATGCTGGAGGAGGAATCGTTGCCATTAACAAAAAAACAGGGAAAATCGCTTGGCGAACGGTGATCGATTCCGATCGATTAGAAGGAGGTGCCACTTCCTCGATGATAACGACTCAAATCAATGGACAAATGGTGCTGATTGCTTTATATCGCAAGCTGTTCGCGGGCATCGCTCCCGATTCAGGAAAAATTTTGTGGAAACAGGAGATTCCCGCTTATCGAGGTACCACCACGATTACACCAGTCCTTCTAGAAAAAAATAGAATTTTTATTAGTATGTATTCTGGCCGTTCTATGGTTTTTGAAATTACTCAGGAAAATCAAAAATGGAAATGCCAGCGTCAATGGGATAATAACCGCCTCTGCTATATGTCAACTCCAGTTTTAATCAAGGATCATCTTTTTGCTCATTTGCAAACCAATCGTTTAGCCTGTTTGAGTGCAAAGGATGGTAAATTAAGATGGCTCAGCGATCAGACCTTTGGTCAGTATATGAGTTTCGTCGCAAATCAGGATCAGCTTATCGCACTCGATCAAAAAGGGATTTTATATCTAATTCGAGCCAACCCTGAAAAGTGGGAGCTTCTCGACAAGAAAATAGTATCCGATCAAGAGACTTGGTCTCATCTCGCTGTTCGAGGAAACGAATTATATATTCGAGACTTGAAATCTTTAACAAAATGGAAGTGGGAAAAGAAATAGAGATAAATATCGATATTAATCCGCAAAAGCTAAACTAGGCAAACCACAATATCTCTACCCTCCAATTGGTTCCTGTTTAGCATAACCCAATCTATTTCATCCCTTTCTTGACTTTTAACAATAAATCGAACCTGAGAAAGTAGATCAGAATTGGTAAAAAGATTGTATTAGAGTTAGACCCATCCCTAGAAATTCTTTTGTTTCCGTAGGCGCGGAAAAAATTCATTAATCAAGTTCCTCATCTTATTCCGATAAAATCAATAGTTTGAGCATAGTTACCACACCGATTTTTCTTTCAGGGTAAAGCTCATCTTGTAATCTATTTCTGATAGATCGATACAAAATCTAGCTTTATTTTAGGAATAGTTGATCAAACGATGAATCGATACATATTGCATCAGATCCTACAGGTTTGTACCATCTTGTTTATTTCATCCAATATTATCAGCTGTGCAAATCCGATCCGAGTCGATTCGACGTTTCAAATTCCTACTCCCGTCAAAATAGAGTTGCCAGGGAACAATAACGAAAATCCTATAGTTCCTATGCCCGTGGATGAAGAAGCAAACTTAGAATCTTTTTCCGAACCTAAAGGTCCGATTGCAAGTCAAGTAGCCAAAATTCGAGCTCGGCACGTTCAAGAGTTCAGTAAAGCGGAACCATTCGTTGCTATAATCGATATCGATTCGGTTCTGGTAAATCAAAATATGAGTGGACCTTATTCTAGTGGGGATAATGTCGTAGATCTTTTCAAAGAAAAGCTGAATGAAGCGCAGAGAGATACGAATTGTATTGCGGTGGTTGTTCGAATAAATACCCCGGGAGGTTCCGTAACCGCAACCGATATTCTCTGGCAAGAATTGAAACAATTTAAAGAGAAATGCCATAAACCAGTGATCGGTTGTATCATGGATCTCGGGTGTGGAGGGGGATACTATCTTGCTTGTGCCTGTGATATGATTATCGCTCATCCAACTTCGATTATCGGTGGCATCGGGGTTATTTTGAACCTTTATAATTTTCAAGGAACGTTGAATATCGCGAAGATTGAAAATCAGGCAATTAAAGCTGTTGGGTCTCCGAAAATCGATCTCGATTATCAAATAGGACTTATGGGAGAAGATAATAAAGAATTATTAACAAGTATCGCGAATGAATTTCATCATCGCTTTCAGGAGGTTATCCAGAACTCTAGAAAAGAGGTTAAAAAAAATAAAGAGCTTTACGATGGTCGAGTCTTCACGGCTAAGCAAGCATTCGAAAATCACTTGATTGACCAAATAGGTTATATGAAAGATGCTTTAACTCTGGCAAAACAGATGGGCGGATGCCCCCAGGCGAAAACAGTCCTATTCCACCGAAAAGGGGATGTTGCCAGGACTCCATACGCAACCACCCCTAATTCTCCTCTCCAGAATAATCTCTTCCCGGTTAGTATTCCTGGAATCGACCGGTCAAAATTACCTTTGTTCCTATACATGTGGCAACCCGATCCTGGAATGGAAAAATTATTGGGAAAGTAGAACTGGATGAACAAGTCTGTTAACTATTCTTAGGGGAAGTATCAACTCTTTTTCGAAAAGATCTTACCCAGAAAAATGTTAAGATATTCTAACAATTTTCCTTTTGAACGGATCGCTCCTCATGTTTGGTTAATAAAATAAATGTATTACAACTAATCCCCTCTATTTCCCCTCGGAAACATAAGGAACCATAAGGAACGAGACTAAAAACTCATTTTCTCAAATTCGTCAAATAGGTTCAAATCACCACTCATTCTATGGCTACTTTCTAAGATCTCTCCCGGTTTTTTTCTTATTTTGTTAATTCATCAGCAAAATGAATTAGTTCTTGATCTAAACTCTCTTAAATTCAAGCTAATTTTTCAAAACAGACTCTAACCAGGGAGGAATTCTGCATATAACATAGTATGAAATGAATTGATGTGAAGTATTTCGCAGAGGAGAACAATCGTGCCGGTATTTTTTGCGTTAACCATGTTTGTTAGCGCTACGCTATTATTTCTTGTGCAACCGATGGTTGGAAAGATGATTTTACCCCTACTTGGGGGTACGCCAGCGGTTTGGAATACCTGTATGGTTTTCTATCAAGCGCTGTTATTAGGTGGCTATTATTATGCGCATCGGTTAACCAGCACCATAGAACCTCGAAAACAGATCAAGATTCATATGCTCGTTTTGCTAATCCCAGTTCTGGCGATGGTAGTTGGCATTCTGTTATCTGGAAGACATTCACCCATTCCTATCGTCAAAGATTTATCCCCGCAAGGCGAAGAGATTCCGTTCTTTGGAGTTATTGCAGTATTATCGGTTGCCATTGGCTTCCCATTTATGGTGGTTTCGACAAGTGCCCCGTTATTACAGCGCTGGTTTGCCTATACAGGTCACCCCTCGGCAAAGGATCCGTACTTCTTGTATGCAGCAAGTAACGTAGGTAGTTTGTTGGCATTACTCGCATACCCTTTTTTGGTTGAGCCAAACTTAAAGGTGATCGACCAAACATACATATGGAGCATCGGTTATCTGTTACTGGTGATCATGTGTTGGCGTTGCAGCTCGTTTCTAAAAACTTCTCAATTGGGAGTAACAAGCGAAAAATCGTCGAATTCAACGAACCAAACTAATATTTCCCAGGAAGTCGATGAACCTCCGAGCTGGTCCAAGCGGATTCATTGGCTGATCTTGGCGTTTATACCCTCCAGTTTAATGCTGAGCGTCACCACTTATATTACAACCGATATCATGTCGGAACCGTTGTTGTGGGTAATCCCGCTTGCCCTATATTTAATCACCTTCATTATTGCGTTTTCTTCCATGGCAAAACCGGCTCATTTCATCACCATGCTTTTGAGTCCCGTTGCCATATTACTCTGGGTCTTTATCAAAACAACCGAAGTGCAAACTCTCTCTTTTGAGTGGTTGATCATCCTTCATCTTTCGACTTTTTTTATCGTTTCTCTCTTTTGTCATTGCGATATGTCTCTGCGCAGACCATCTGCCAACTATCTTACCTCATTTTTCCTAACTACTTCTTTTGGTGGTATGCTGGGCGGCTTATTCAATAGCTTGATCGCTCCTTTGATTTTCACCTTCACGAGCGAATATCCTCTGACCATTCTCATGGCCTGCTTTATGTTACCGTCCATTGCTCCGGAAAATCTGGACCCGCATGGGACAACAACTCCATTGACCAAACGATCGAGACTTCGCACCAAAATTATCAATGATCTCATTGCGTGTTTATCGGTCTTCATATTTGCTCGACTTCTTTTAAATGAAGGGGGTTTGATCACTTCGGTTTTGAGTACTCACACCCGTACTCTGATTCAGTCGTTGGTCGTGGCCCTAGGAATAGCAGCTATCTATTTTACCGTTTATAGTGAATCGATCCCAAATACGATTTATTTAATAACCATCGGTATCTTAGGGGCCTTTCTATTCCACTCCCTATCTGCATTCAGTATGTTTCTCGAAGAACAGAAATATATATTACCAAGTTCGTTAGCAGAAGTGCTTATCAAGTCCCAAGAAAAAACGTTTTTGAATTTCCCTCTGTTCGATGTGATCGTCGCTGTGTTGTTTACGATAGGAATCCTCACTTGTAGCGTGCTTTATTTAAAAAATCAAAAACCATTTTCGAGAATATTTGAGAAAGAAGGTCTTTCGACTCGCTTACTTAAATTATCTTTATTTTTGATCATCATCCCCCTCATTTTGTTGGTAGGCAGATTTATTATTGAGGATATTACCGAAAAAGTAATTCTTAAATTAAGCAAAGGAGCAGCAGAGAACAAACCGTTAATCTCTGAAGATGCTTTAGCTCGAATTGTTATTTACGGTTTACCTGCAATGCTTGCCTACTGTTTTGTAGAACGGCCGGTACGATTTGGTATTTGTGTCGCCATGATTCTACTTAAT
>JAKBAI010000225.1 GCA_021809185.1 Planctomycetota bacterium | reverse complement strand
AGAAAAATTCAGTAAATTGTATGACCTATAACAGTTATATTTGCTATTCGTTTAATAACATAGCTTACAGAATCAAATCCCATTTTTGAAAATAAGCAAGATCTATAGTCGATTTCATATTGATGGCATGGCGATTCATATTGGACAGAATCAAAATGCCATGCTTTTTCGATTGCCCCTCTCCATTCAATATATTTATAATTTCTGATAAGAACTAGTAGCCTTTTATACTTATCTGCTAAAATATTACAATCTGGTAAACTATGACTGTTGTGATATTGCATATTAACCAAAGCCAATCTGTTAATCTGGATAAAATAGATATTGATTTCTTAATGCAACGATAAAATCATTTCACCCATAAAACAATTTGTAAAACTTTCATTTCCTGAATTGACACACATACACCATTTTGGGTACATTGATTGAATAATAATTAATTGTTTTAGCATCCGTACAGACCATGCAACCAGAACCAGAAGATAATTTAAATATGACGAATCATTTTTCCCAACCAGAAAAATTATTCGATTCCGATCCTCTATTTCAGACTGAAAAGCCGGAAATAGGGCTACCAGCAGAACTGATGGAATCAGCTCCGCTTGCACAAGAATTAGCACTTACTTCCCGTTCGGTTCCCAGCGAACTCAAGCAAAGCGACACAGCGAATACGATAGATTCCGATGGCAATCAGAATCCATCATCGAACAAAGTCGATTCTTCGGATCTAGCGGAGAAAGATAAAAAGGATGTGGCAACTCCTCCAAAAGTTCCAGAAAGAGTATATGATGTAGATTTTCGAACAGTCCCAGAAATAGTAGATGATGCGGTTTTAATTGAGATGACCCAAACCCGTGTCATTCTCAGTAACGATAAAAAATCGACTTTAGCAGAAAGTTCGAAGCCAGCAAAATTTCCGCAGATTTCCGATACTCTACCTGAAGTCGGTCAAACGGTCGCTCGCTATCTACTAAAAGCGATTTGTGGATTTGGCAATTCGAGTGTTGTTTTTACGGGAGAAAAAAAATATTCTGAAATGGAGTTCGCTCTCAAATTTTTGAATGCCCCGAAAGGGAAAGATGTCGTCCATTATATCCGAATTTTTCGGCAAGAAGCACGATTACTCACAGCTCTGCATCATACCAATCTAATTCGCTTTTTCGACTACGAGGAGATAAACGATCACTATTACTTGGTTACAGAACTCATTCGCGGCCCATCGTTGCGAAGTATTATTCGGAATAATCCGCAGATGAGTTCACGCGCTGCGGCAAGGATTATCATCCAGTTAATTGAAGTGCTGGAGTATCTTTGGACGCAAAGGGTTATTCACCGCGATTTAAAGCCTGATAATATTATGATTTGTCAACGGACGAATAATGTAAAATTATTCGATCTTGGCCTAGCGCTTTACGTTGATGGTTCCTCTCTCGAACAGCCTGAGTTATCCTTTACGAGTGATTGGGTCGGCACCCCCTTTTACATGTCTCCAGAACAGACGAAAAATTCTCCCTCGATCGATTTCCGGTCTGATATTTATTCTCTCGGTATCATTTTTTATGAATTGGTTACCGGCAAGCCCCCATTTATGGGTAAAAGCACCTCTCAGCTTATTTTGCATCACCGCAACACCCTCCCTTGCCCTCCGATCCAGTTCAACAGTTATCTTGGGCAAGCTTTGAATGGTGTCATCTTAAGAATGATCGCTAAAAACCCGCAAGACCGTTTCAACTCCTATACTGAATTACGCAATGAAATCCTCCACGCGATTAATCCAAATATCAATCTCATCAATTACAGTCTCGATCCCTATCGCTCTGCTTCCATCTACCTTGGAGAATCGGACAATTCAGGAGATAATATTCTCGAAAGCAAAAGTCGATTGAACGATTCAGAAAAAAAGTAATTACGAATATCACGAGGCTCTCTAACTCTACCCGCGACCAATCTCTGAAGCTTTTTTCGATTAATCTAATGATTATCGATCGGATCTGATTCCGGAACAAAACCTTTGAGCAATATCTCTTTCAAGATCCGATAAAAGCTTTCCGCATCCCGATCGATTCCCGCTACTTCCATCAATGCCAACTCCGCATCGATTACCCAGATCTTTCGCGGATTGAGTTCGATCAGGCGATCGATCTTTTGGCGATCCCGGTATGTTAGCTGTAATCGTTTACCGATTCGATGAATCGCACTAATCTGATGAAAATTAGATAGAATCCGCAATTCCTGCGCTTGTAACATCCATTCGACCGATTGAGGAATAGTCCCAAATCTTTCCTGAAGTTCTAAACGAAATTGATGGAGCGTCGTAAAATCGCGGAGACGCGAATAGGTGCGATAAACCTCCAGTCTCAATTTTTGACTTTCAACATAATTACGCGGTAGATAAGCAGTCCAAGGGAAATCGATATTTACTTCTAAGGCAGTGCGTAAGGGTAATTTCTTGAGAGACCGAATCGCATTTTCTAAAAGCTGGCAATACATCTCATACCCGATCGCTTCAATATGCCCAGACTGTTCGTGGCCGAGGATATTCCCTGCACCGCGAATCTCTAGATCGCGCATAGCGATATGGAATCCAGACCCTAGGGAAGAATATTCTTCAATCGCGCGCAATCTCTGTTGAGCTTCCAGATTCAAATTCGCTGAATTTTCCACTATCAGATAAGCATAGGCCCGCTGACTTTGCCGACCAACTCGCCCTCTAAGCTGATGCAGATCGGCTAACCCGTACCGATTGGCTTCATGAATAAAGATCGTATTGGCATTCGGAATATCCAAGCCACTCTCGATAATTGTTGTTGCTAACAATAGCTCGGCATCACGATTTAGAAAAGAGAGCATAGCGGTTTCGATACTCTCTTTTTCCATCTGCCCATGAATCATGGACACACGAAGATCGGGAACGATTTTCAGAATCCGATCGCGAATTTGCATCAAATCCTGAACCCGATTATGAACGAAATAGATCTGGCCCTGGCGATTCCGTTCACGTATGATCGCATTGCGAATCAGCGATTCATCCCAGCCGATGATCCGAGTTTCCACAGCGAGCCGTTCTGGAGGAGGGGTCTCCAAACAGCTTATTTCGCGAATATTAAGCAACGAGGCGTGAAGTGTCCGCGGGATCGGCGTCGCGGTCATCGTCAAGATTTCCACAAGCGCTCTCATTTGCCGTAATTTATCTTTGGCCTCGACCCCAAATCGCTGTTCCTCATCGATAATGACTAATCCGAGGTCTTTAAAGTGAACATCTTTTCCTAACAAACGATGGGTGCCTACCAGGATATCTACCCCCCCCTCTTCGACTCTCTTTAAAATCTGCTTTTGTTGCGATTTCGTCCGGAACCTGCTAAGCACCTCCACCGTGAAGGGAAAAGACCGTAACCGATCTTGAAACGATCGAAAATGCTGCTCGGCAAGAATCGTCGTGGGCACCAGCACCGCAACCTGTTTCCCATGATCGATCACTTTGAAAGCAGCACGTAATGCCACTTCGGTTTTTCCAAAACCGACATCACCGCAAAGTAAGCGATCCATCGGTTGTGTACTTTCCAGATCTTTCTTTATCTCCCCGATCGACACCAGCTGATCCGGCGTCTCCTGGTAAGGGAAAAGGGATTCAAACTGTTTTTGCCATTCGGAATCTGGAGGATATTTATGCCCCGGATGGGTAGCACGCTGAGCCTGAATCTCAATCATCTCTTGAGCCAAATCGCGAACCGCCTCTTCGGCATACGCTTTCTTTTTGGACCAAGAACTCGACCCGTAGCGTGACAATTCTGGATTGTTACCTCTCCCGCCGACATATTTTTGGATGAGATCCATCCGCTCGATTGGAACATATAGACGAACGTTGTCCCTGAACTCTAGGATAATCTGTTCCTCCATGATGCTTTCCGCAGGGGTATTGGCGGAAGCTTCATGCCCAGGACCAGAATTACGCATCTGGACGCGCGTTCCTCGATAGATCGCTATCCCATAATGGACATGAACGACATAATCCCCCTCATGCAAATCGACAAACCGATCCAGAGCACGCGACTCGATCGACCGGGACGTTGCGGATGAGCGCTGCCGATGCACCATTTCCTGACGATCAAAAAGCTGATCAGAACCTAGAAAAATCAACGAGGGATCGAATAACTGGAAGCCACTTCGCAAACTCCCTTGGATCAATTCCAAGCGATTGCTTTTTTGAACCACACTCCCTGCCAATAACTCCTGGATGCGGGTCTGCTCGATCTGGTTTTGGCAAGCGATAAAAAGTTGGGCGACCGGGGCAATGCGATCGATCTCGGCACGTAACCTCTCTGCTTCACAACCAAACTTGCCCAATCGGTCACAGGCCAGATGAATCGCTGTTTCGTTTGAAACCGTTGACAGATCAGATAGGGAGACATTGGCAAACTGAGTTAATTTCTGGAATACCGCTTCATGAGTAAATAATCCAACCGGTTCTTCCATCTCCTCGAAATATCGTTTCGCTTGGTCCTGGAGTTCGGGAATTTTGATCAAAACTG
This sequence comes from Planctomycetota bacterium, assembly GCA_021809185.1. Lineage (GTDB taxonomy): Bacteria > Planctomycetota > Planctomycetia > Gemmatales > Gemmataceae > JAKBAI01. Next base: position 4,358 of record JAKBAI010000225.1, on the reverse strand, counting down.
TCCAGGAATCGTCGCTTAAATAGTCACAGAGGTGCCCTCGATAGATCCCTCCTGAATCGGTCCCGCGCCCCGGACGCTTTTCTGCAATAATAGGGATAGCCATCAACCAAGTCTCTTGGAAGGAGAGATCGCTCCGTTTGGTTTCGAGATGAATCGAACGAATCGACTCGATCTGATCGTCAAAGAGAACCATCCGAATCGGGAATAATCGATCGAGTGAATAAACCTCGATAATTTCACCACGCTTGGACCAGTCCCCCGGATGTTCTACCGCATCCGTGCGCTGATAGCCATGATCCACCAACCAGCGCATCAGGTAATCCAGATCGATCGTCTCCCCAACCGTTAATTTGAGCCGATCCCGTAAAAAATCGACTTTTGCTGGCACAGGCTGCATCAGCGCAGTCATGGTCGTATAAACGACCCCACTCTCTTGCTCCATGATCTGCTGGATCACTTGCAATCGTTGGGCAGCTACGGCATCTAAATGATCCCGTCTTTTCAATGGCCAACTATCCCAAGCTGGGAAAATAGTCGATTTAGAAATTCCTAGCGTTTCTCCGTCACTTCGCAAAAAATCTAGGTCATTCGCATAGGCATTCACCACGATAAGCGTACCAGGACAATGCTGCTCCAATACACTTAAAACCAAAGAGATCGACGAACCGCGGGCACCATCGATCGTCGCACTTTTACGATGGTGCAGATCCTCAAATAGGGACTGCCAACGCATATTCCCTGAGAAATAATCGAGAACTTCCGCAACAGATTTCCGATGGGATGCCGCAAAATTTTTGATCATTTGTACAATTCCGTGCGTTAGTCCTACTGGGCTTTAGCTTGATCTTCGTTCCCTTATCTTCGTTCCCTTATCTTCGTTCTTCTTGATCCGAATCTTTCGCTTAGTATTTTGATTGGATTCCCAGTTTTAATTCTTATTTTTATTTCACCTTATCTAGCATTTCAAGACAATCTCAAAGCTCCCCCTGCTCAACTTTTAAATTATACTCAGAGCTGCTTTAAAAAGAAAGAATTTCTGCACAAGGTGATTATAAATTTGTCTGGATTGAAAGCTCGACTCAAAATGGCATGAATAAAATCTTTAGAATTAAATGATTCATGAACGAAGATTCATGAATCAGAAAATCAATACGATCAAAACGAACAATAAATGAAATGAGAAGAGCAAAAGCCGAATAAGTTTTTCTCTCTTTTAATAGAAATATCGGTAAACGATCTACTTTCAGCTTCGTAAAATCTCATGAACCACATTACCGTGGACATCGGTTAATCGCATATCTCGGCCACCAAAACGAACCGTCAATTTTTTATGATCGATGCCAAGAAGATGGAGCATGGTAGCATGGAGATCGTGCATTTCCATCTTATTTTTTACCACCTTATAACCCCATTCATCAGTTTCTCCATAGGCGATGCCGGGTTTGGCCCCTCCCCCCGCCAGCCAGATGGTAAAACCAAAAGGATTATGATCTCGACCATCACTCCCTTGGGCGAAAGGGGTACGACCAAACTCCCCGCCCCAGACAACCAGTGTAGATTCCAACAAGCCTCGCGAATGTAAATCGTGCAACAAAGCTGCAATGGGTTGGTCGACCATTCGGCAATTATCAGCGTGTGATTTTTTTAGCCCTGAATGTTGATCCCAGCGATCGGCACCGACAGAAGCGCAGGTTAATTCAATAAATCGAACCCCTCGTTCAATCAATCGCCGTGCTACCAAACAAGAAGTAGCAAACGTTTTAGTTGGTTGATATTTTGAATTCAATCCATACATTTCCCGTGTTGCTTCGCTCTCCTTGTTCAATTCCATCAATTCGGGTACTGCGGTCTGCATTCGAAATGCCGTTTCATAATTGGCAATAGCCGATTCGAGCGGATCGCTGGCACCATAATGCCTCAAAACCCCGCCATCGAGCTGACGCAACAATGACAATTTCTCTTTTTGTTGTTCATCGGTCTTTTCCAAATGCTTAATATTGGCAACAGGAGGATTGGTCGCATGGAAAATCGACCCCTGAAACGCAGCAGGTAAAAAGCCAGAATTAAAATTATCTAAGCCCCCTACGGGAATTAAACCACCATTGATCACCACAAAATTTGGCAGATTTTTATTCTCGCTTCCCAATCCATAACTGATCCAAGATCCCATACTCGGTCGTCCCTGCAAACCGGAACCGGTATGTAAAAAATAATTAGCGGAAGTATGCTCCGAAAATTTTGAAACCATCGAGCGAATGAACGTAAGTTTATCGATATGCTTCGATAAATAGGGGAACAAATCGCTCGCCCACAATCCCGATTGACCATACTGTTTAAATTTCCAGGGGGAGGCCATTACTTTGCCAACATTATTGAATTGCGTCGGTTCCACTTTGAAAATCGAATGGGGATCTTTGCCGTTATATTTTTCCAGATACGGTTTATAATCAAAAGTATCGACCTGCGATGGCCCACCATCCATATAAAGAAAAATGACCTGTTTTGCCTTTGCAGGGAAATCTAATGGCCGAACCTTAGACCGATTTTTCGCATCCGGAGTTGGCGTTAAAGTTGATGGAGAAAAGGTTTCCCCTAGCAGCCCTTGTTCGTTTAAGAGAGAAGCGAGCGCTACCATGCCAAAACCGTTGGCGCTTCGCTGTAACATCTCTCGGCGAGTGGGAAAATATCGAATCATAAAAATTCCTTGATTTTATCTATTTGAATGCTATTCTGGATGCTATTCTATTTTTTATCAACCATTCGTTTAGGGAAAAAAGCTATTACAATTCCACCGATTGTAAGCGTTGTTTTTATAATTATATGAATCAAAATTTTCTGATGAACACTTCATAATTATCAATCAATAAAGATAAAAGCTTTTACATTGAATAAAACATGCGCCAGTTTTTTCCAGGTTTCTATCTCGGTTGTTTTATTATTTCGTTCTGATTGCAAAAACTGGAGACAAGATTGTAATTCTTGTGGGTCACTCTGACGCGCGAAAGCCTGCATATACATCCACTGGATCCGTTCGGAATCAGACTGTTTTTTGGTCAATAAAGCTTGTGCCCAGCGCTCCGCTTCGAGATGAACGAATTGGTCGTTCAGTAAGATCAAAGCCTGCGCGGGAACATTCGAAGAAGTCCGTTTACCCATACAAGAAAAAGGAGTTGGCGTATCAAAGGCAGCAAAGAAAGGGAGCAAAAAATTCCTTCGGACCGATAAGTAAATACTTCGTCGATTGTTTCCATCGATCGGGCCATTCTCTCCCGGTCGACCTCGACCTCCTAAAAATTCGGTCAAATGAATCGGGATCGGTTTTCCGCCCATTTCATTGCGGAGTGTTCCAGAAATCAGAAGCATCGAATCCCGAATATTTTCCCCTTGCAGTCTTTTGATCCTAAAGTGATGGAGATAAATATTGTTGGCATCTTTCTGCTGATTTTGTTCATCACCCCTGGAACTCATGGCATACGTTGAACTGAGAACTTGATGTTTGATCTCTTTTTTAATCGACCAACCTTCCTGAACAAAGCGCGTTGCAAGAAAATCCAATAATTCGGGATGCGACGGTTTTTCCCCTAGCACCCCAAAATTGTCTACGGAAGGAACAATCCCTCGACCAAATAGATGATGCCAAATGCGGTTGACAATTACTCTGCTTATATACGGATTTATTTTTGGATCTAACAATTGTACAGCTAACTCTTGGCGCCCGGAACCGATCAGAGAACGATTACTCTCTCCAGGATTCATTAACGCCACATGGTGCGATAGCGATCCATCTCCCGATCGTGTATATCCTTTGTTTTCCCCGACTAACGCGGTGAGAAATTGCCTCGGAGCTGTTATTCCTAAATTTTTATGCGAACCGCGTAAAAAGACTCGATCATCATAACTCCCCCCCTCTTGCATCGCTATGGCTAAGGGAGAGTTCCAATTTACTTCTTTGAAAAGTTTTTGTTGCCGCTGAGTCCATTGAGAAGCTAAATTCTCTACCATGATGGTTTCTGGTCGCAGTCTGACATTTTGCTTGTTCGTCCCTGCAAAAAATCGCACAAGATTCGAATGTTCGATTGTCCAATTTGCTAAACAGATCATCACTTCGCTACGAGATTGAGCGACCAGATGATTCTCTTTCAAATGGACCAAAAAGTCATTGGCCAACTCTTGATAGATCTGCGTTAATTCTTCAAACGATTTATTGGAAAGAGCGAGTTCATCGGCCCAATTAGTGGCCAATTTCATCCCAGTTGGAGGAAGCCCTTGAATGACATATTGAATTTCCAAGTCTCGATCGGGATGATGAGTGAACTCGATATGGAAAGGGAGTCCCTTATAATCATTCAGGTCAAAGG
>JAKBAI010000224.1 GCA_021809185.1 Planctomycetota bacterium | reverse complement strand
GGTAGATATAATCTTCAAAACGCAATCGAGTTGGGAAAAATGGCGGAAGGCCAAATTGATTATCGTACCCAGCGACACCGCAATCCATACGCCAATTCAGATTAGTGATCGTTGGTCTAAAATTAACGAGGACATACCTCTGGTTAATATCATCTAAAGTTTTTTGCGATTCATCCTGTATAAATATGCTCAGAAAGTCTAAGGCATCCATATCGTTTGTTCCCGAGCGGTAAGTTTGGGCGATTTTAACGATAGACTGGTCATCGACTTTCCCCGCGTTGAGCCTGAGAGAATTTTCACGTTCCAAACCGAGCGATCGATTGGTCTGTAAATCCATCGCCGAATCAACTAGCCATTCGCCCCGGTCGTGATTGAGAGGGGTATCCCGAACTTTTTTACCGAGAACATCGACGAATGCGCGGAAAATATCGAAAGATTTGCCTGTGTACCCCTTCTCTTCGCAATGCATCAGCTTACCGCGACACACCTCCTCGTTTTGCAGCGATTCGGGACTATCTTCCATCCAGGCAAACGGTCGCATATCATCATCCGAACTAATCACCAGATGACCCAGAGTGTAAATCAGAGAATAATTGCGATTCCCGCCATAACTAGGGCGAAACAAATTGCGAATTATCGGTGCGACCTTACGATCGCGTAATCGGGAAAATAGAAACCCGATAAATTCCTCTTTCTCTTTCGGACCAACGTAAGTAACTTCATTATAGGTGTCTATCCCAAGCAGCGAATGAAAATATTTTTGCTGATTGGCCGAGCTGGAATCATCAAATACCATAATCTCGACCCTATGCCCGTTCCGGCGAAAATGCTCATCGTAAGCAAGTATGGTTTCGCCCACATCACGTAACCGATGAGTAGGTATTACAAAAATAGGATCATCTGTTTTCATTTGTCTTTAGCTTTAATGACTCTGGCGATTCGTTCTCTCTATCTTGATCCTTTATCAAGATGAGTAGAATTATTGCAAGTATTGGGCCAAAGCGGGATGATCGGATTAATTCAGCGATTCATATCAATGAAAAATTTTGATTTTGAACCGATTTTTCTCCCCTTAATATAGAATCCATTTTCAAATCTCCTTTTTTGCTGAGCAATCATGATAGTCTTGTGAAATAGGTTAATTTGAGAACTTCTTTACCAGCGAATCATTCTAAAATGATCGATTAGAATAAAAAACATTTTCTGACGATTTATTTTTTGGAGAAACCACGAGCTAGATCAATTTCATTTTGGAAAGTGATCGAAATGGTCACGGTTTATTTCTTCGTTTATGGATAATTGCAATGTTTCTGATTGCATTTTACAGGTGAAAAAATAATTCTTTTATGGTCAAGTTAGTCCTCTAACTTATAACTATAAATGTTAGAAGAAGAACTTTAGTTATGAAAAATCCCACCGAAACTGATGATAAAGAATAGATTAAGCTTCCCTTCCCTTCAATGGTTTTAATCTATCTAAAATAAGGAAAAGAGAATTTACATAGGAAAGTGAACCATTTGTATTCATAAATGGCACTTTTTCTCTAAACTATCGTCTATAATAGTAGAAACTCCTGGTGAAATTGGGCGAATTTATGAGTGAAAATCTTAAAATTAAATGTGGTGAATGCCAAAAAGAACTAAAAATCTCAAGCGAATGGATAGGAAAAACCATTCGATGTAAGTTCTGTGGCCATTCCATGGAGCTGAAACGAAAGACTAGCTCCAAAGGATCATCGACCGGATCACATCAGCACGAATCGCTTCAACAAGCTGCAACAAACCACGAAAAATCTGTACCCGTTCGTTCTGCTGCAACGCATTCAACAACAGCATCGACTGCAAAAAGCTCACAAAAATCTTCAGGCACGAATCCAACAGCAAATGGACACCCTGCTCCCGTGGAAACCAAGCCTAGACCGATTGCTGAGCCGATAGTAACTCCAATAGTAGCTCCAATAGTAGCTCCAATAGTAGCTCCGATTGAAACAGCAAACGCAACAATTGCGGCCACGACCCCCACGAAAACAAGTCCTCAGCTTCACCGGGATACTCCAGTAATGGCTCCCAAAGGAGTTCCAAGCGCTGATCTTGGGAGAGTAATCGAAGACGATTCGCGAAGAAATCCTGGAAATCCCAATTCGTTTTCAGCAATCAATGTAACAAATCCTGGTGAGGCTTTTACCAATGGAGCGTTCACTCCAATCTATGCGGACGCCAACAAAAAGTTTACAGGGAAAGGAAAATATAAAGGGCCTAAAAAAAATTCATCCTTTATGATGATTGCATTGCTTTCTACATTTGCTGTTATGATAGCACTAGTGATGGTGGTAATATTAAAGCCAAATTGGTTTTCCAACTCAATTCCCAAAGAAAATGATTCAAAAGATATTGTTGCGAACGACCTGGGAAAACCGGATAAGGGAAATGAATCGGTCCCACCGATTAAAACCGGAGTATCAGGTCAATTTCCTCGGCGATTATTGTCCATAAATATCAGCAATTACTTATTTATGAATCCCATCCATAACGGGTATCATGCCTCGGAAAAAGAGAAATACCCATTTGATTTGCATGGTGTCGCGGTCCGATTTATGGATAAGTGGCGGATTCCAGAAAAACAGGTATTTGAGATTTCTGATCGATCTGTCGGAAAAGGGGAGAGTTTCTTGCCTATCAAGAAGACGATCGAGGAGACGATCAAGCTATTTTGTGAAACCTCGACCGAACAGGATCACATTATCTTTTATTTTACTGGCCATTTGATTGAAAAAGAGGGCCAGGCGTTTCTAGTTCCGATCGATGGCGATCAAGATACCGATTCTTCCTTGATTCCGGTCAAAGATATTTACAAAGAATTCGAAGCCTGTAAATCGCAACAAAAGTTGATTATTTGGGACATTTGCCGATACTCCATAGAAAATGGGGCAGAGCGTCCCATTTTTGGTAAGATGACCGAAGGACTGGAAAAAGCATTACACTCACAACCTGATGGAATTTATGTATGGACCGCATGTTCCAAAGACGAGTATTCCTACGAATTCAATTACAAAGAACTAGATGGCCACATGATTCAAGGTGGGCTGTTCATGAGCGAAATTCTGAATGCTGCCAGCGCTGGTGCCATGTCGAAAACAGGGAAAAAGAACAATACAGGAATTCAATCACCCGATGAGCCATTGCCTATCGAGCCTCTGGTAGAATATGTGAATTCTAAAACGAAAGATGCCGCGAAACGATTAGTAACTAATGAACACCAAACCCCCAAATTTACCGGGAAAGCGGCACCCGTTATTCCCTATGATCCTGCGAAACCACCCGCTACGGTTTTTCAGATTCCACCGCCACCGAAATCGAGTAATCCAAAATTGATCGATCAGATTTTTAAGGAACTACAAATACCCCCCGTTAAAGTAGCTCGCAAAGATATCCGCGAGGTTCCTTACAGTAAACTAATGTTTTTCCCACCAGAAATTGCTATGAAATATAAAGAGGATATGACCGAAGCAGAAATTCGGAGTCAACCGGATAAATATCCTTTCCGTATTGCGGTATTGGATGCGTTCAAAGCCATTCGAGATTTGCGGCAAACGGAAGCCGATGACCTTCCCGAAGAGTTTCGAGGCTCAACCAACGATGCGGTAAAAAAACAGATCACCGAAAAACAACGTATTCCTGCAACGCGCGAGGGGATTTTAACCGATCTGAAAGCCCGCTTGGAAGAGGTAGCCAAAGATCGCGAAAAACAACCGCCGCGCTGGCAAGCCAACTATGACTATGTCCTAGCCGAAGTGAAGTTCCGCATCGCTTATTTGAGCGAATACAATCTGGCTCTAGGACGTGTTAAAAAAGATGAATTACCCCCACTGGAAGGTAAAAATGTCGGCTGGAAATTGGCTGCGGTCAACAAGATGAAAAGTCCTAGCGAAATTCGCAAATTAGCAGAAGAGGCACGCGAAACCATGCAAGAATTGATTGATAATCACCCGGGTTCCCCTTGGGCTATTTTGGCTAAACGCGAAAAAGGGATCGCTTTGGGATTGGATTGGCAAACCTCCAGTTTTAATTCGGTCGATGAGTAAATGATGATTAAATTCCCTATCTTATAGCAGACCCTATTTAAGATCAATTCCCGTATAATCAGGAATTGATCTTTATCTCGATTGCAAGTAAACAAATGAGCCACATCGATCTTCCAAGAAAAAGAGTTCAATGGATGCGAAACCCTCTTTTAAGCAATAACAAAGGAATGCACCTCCTTCTGTTTTTTATCGTGATTAATCTGTTTGTTGTTGCTGCGGTTCAAGATCCTGTAATGAGAAAATCGATTCGACCTAGCGATCATTTTCTTGTTAGCCTTGACAACGATCAATCTAAAGCGAATGAGACGTGGCAATTGAAACAAGAGAAAGTGGATCTCCCATCTAAACTATCCGAAAAATTAGCTAAAAATGTGGATGCTAACCATTGTTTGACTGTTTCTACTGAGGAAAAACTGGTGGCTCATTTTTGGTTTGCGAACAGTCTGGACGCCGCCGCGACACCGGAACAGTTTCACAACGGTTTGACTTATCAGGATCTAGAAGTTTCCACATTTCTTGGAGTGGTCGAGTGGGAACAGGCTTGGACCGATTTCCGCCACCAAGAGGTTCCTGCGGGGACTTATACTCTACGCTATATGCTGCAACCAGAAAGTGATGATCACGATCAATCAGCACCCTATCGAGATTTTTGTCTCCTTATCCCGATCGAGCAGGATCCAGGCAACGTTACCATACCTGTTAAAAAATTAATCGAGTTAAGTAAATCGACTCCTCAGGTTAAACATCCAGTGGTGATGCTCTTAGCCCCTAATCACCAGTATGCTGAAAAGGCCAAAATCGAGATTATCGCCAAAAGTGGCTGGAGCGTTCTGAGCTTTAAATTGGCGGTAAGAAAAAAATCAGAGGAGAAAGAGGAAAAACCACTGCAAGCGAATCTGGGATTCAAGTGTATTATAAAGGGGCAAAGCGAGAAAAAACTTTCTCCTTGAATCAGAAATTATTTTGTTGAAAATATCCCCCATTGTCTACTTTTATATCTGTTTGATGCCAGCATTCATGGCTGCATTTATTATTGATTTAAAATCCCAGGAACCATTTAAAGTTTACTATCGAATAGGATTGGCTTATGGACCCGATTGTTGAAAAGATCATTGCTAAACTCGGTTTATTACCGCATCCCATTGAAGGGGGATTTTTTGTCGAAACGTATCGTTCGACGTTTTCGATTCCAGCAGAAACATTGGGCGTACATCCGAGTTCGCGTTCGCTCGCTACGGCAATTTATTATTTATTGACACCGCATACGGTTTCCGAAATGCATCTGCTTCCGACGGACGAGATATTTCATTTTTATGCTGGCGATCCGGTAGAAATGTTACAGCTCTGGCCCGATGGATCGAGCAAAAAGATTGTTCTGGGTAACCAAATATTGCAGGGGCATATGCCGCAGCTGGTTGTTCCGGGGCATGTTTGGCAAGGATCATGGTTGTTACCGGGGGGTAATTATGCACTTCTTGGCGCGACAATGGCCCCGGGATTCGATTATCAAGATTATATTCGTGGTAATCGGAGTAAGTTAACAGAACAATACCCATCCCATCGCGATCTCATCGCTCATCTAACCCCTGGTCAATAATCAAGGGGAATCGAGAGTGATTAAATTTAATGGTGCAACGGTGCTTTACAGAGTTTATCGTTACCATACGGCAAGTGATCTGATTAAAGATCACTTGCCGTATGGTAATGATGAAAAAAATGGAAAAATCAGTGTCAGCTAAAGTCTATGATAGGTTTCGCAAAAAAATCGGCCTGACGACAACCTCGCTGCTAATTCGCCTGACGATCTAAATAGCTATTGAGGTAAATCGCTGGGTGGGTTGGATTGATCTTCGGCTTTTTTGCGTTTTTCAACAAACGGCTTCTCTTCTTCCTCTTCATCTATTTCGGAATCTTCATCGCTAATTCCATCAAATTCATCTAATCCCGAAGATAAACGATCATCCTTTAAGTCGTCATCATCTCCATAGGAGCTTTCAGAGTATTCGCTGTCTGAATCCTCTTCTTCTGAATCCTCTTCTTCTGAATCCTCTTCTTCTGAATCTTTATCGAAATCTTCATAATAATCTTCCTCGTTAAAGGGATTGAAGACCGATTGTTCAATCTTTTCGACAATGCTTTTTGGAGTCGCTGAGGAGTAGATAATTTTCATCAAGCCATGAAAATAATGATCTACGGTAGTTAAGTTGGCAGATAACAGATTATCGATCATTTTATGGTTGAGTTCCCCCCCTTCGATATCGATCGAAGTTTTAAAGCGGACTTCCCCATCGTTGTAATCCATTTCAAAATTTCCAATCTGTAACCCAGCGTTAGCGCGATGCAGATATTCTCCTGCTTTTGCGCGTTTATTCTCGGGAATGGAAATAGGTAAATAGGAATAAAATAACAGCCAATGATTTTCTTCATTCACATCAGCTCGGCAGATGATTCTGCCCGATTTCAGAACGAAGTGAAAACGCAAAATCGATTTTCCTTCGAGAATTTCATAAGTGAAATCTTCATCTTCCATAAAATCGATCAGTTTAGAAAAAATTTCATTTGCCATTATTTCTCCCTTTATTTTCTTGGTTATGCTATCGAATTTTGCTTCCATCTATTCTTGAATGGTGATAAATCAAATTAGCTTTCTTAAATTAGCTTTCTTAAGTTGATACTCATTTTCAGGATCTGTAATTTGTTTTCAAACTTAGGAAACTCCTCACTATTTAGAAATTATAAACAAAGTCTACTATTGTTCGATTATTTCTCTTCTAATTAACTCTCTTCTAATTAACTCTCTTCTAATTAACTCTCTTCTAATTAACTCTCTTCTAATTAACTCTCTTCTATACGTTACATTATATGCAATTAGGATAGCATTATCCGAACCCTCAGCAGTTATTTTACTCACTTATATCCAAATAGATACAAGAATAGAAACAAAGTTCTGTAAATATCTCTCAACCCGCACAGTTTTACTTGATCTATTTATTACTTTACGTTCTAGGATCTCTTATTCTTGATCTCTTATTCTTATGCGTATTACCAAAAACGACGTAAATATACGTTAACTCCGATAAATCCTTTGAACTACCATAAGAGAAGATAAATTCTCTTACTCTGATATGTTTTATTCATTTTGAATCAATTATGAATAGGAAAACCAATAAATTATCTTTTTTTGGATAGACTCGATTTTTATAAGTCATCTCATCTAATGGCTAGATTCAAAGATGAAAATCTAGAGCTGATAGTCCAGTTGGTACAAATATTGTTGAAAAGGAAGTTGTTAGCTCCAAAGGTAAAAGACTCGGAAAATATCCTTAGAATTCTGGGTATAAATGCGGATTTGGGAGTAGATTGTAAAGCTGAAATCGTAAAACTGAATAGTGTGAGTGGTTCGATTATTGGTATCGAACCACGGGTAATTAGTTACAAAAATGATCGATTCATCCACAGGTCTAATAAAATTCAAGACCCATATCTTAAAATAATCTCAGAAGGAATAGTTTGCTATTTCGCTTTTGGTTTAACGGTGATCAAGCGATCTTCTTTGGGAAAAGTTTCCAGTAAAAGCCCGGAGAAATGAATTTCTTGGGGAACATTATTCGAATGCAGTTGAAGTCCGATCGGTCCTTCCAGGATGCGGTTTGGTTCAGGATCACGCCAGTCGACCACTTGGGTGCCATTAATAGCCACGCGGACCCGATTGCCTTGAGCCAAAATTTCAATATCGTTCCAATCGTGTTGTTTCCCGACCTTTTGAGCGGGACGACCATCGACAGGTAAGCCGTTTCGACCAAATAGATCATACATTCCATATCCCGAAGGGAACATCACCAGATGACCGGAATACGTATGCTCGGAACGTTCTTCTTTAGGATTTTTGCTCACATTGGGACTCACTTTACCCCAGAAACATACCCCAGAGTGCATCTCGGAAGTGACCAGTTTGGCACGCAAAGTCAAGCGAAAATCGCTATATTTTTGTTTGGTTAGTAAATAGGTAGAAAATTTGAGTGGTTTGGTGTTTTTGGCTACAATAACCCCATCTTGAACCGACCATAGATCAGAATATCCTTCCCAACCATCTACCGATTTTCCATCGAAAAGATGGATGGTTTCCGATTTCCCTTCTTTCGGTGGAATAATCGGAGCTGGTTTAGGCTGTTTCTTTTTAGGAACTTTTTTTTCCGATTTTTTTACGGGATCTTGATTGGCCGCAGATGTTTTTCCTGTGGAATTCGCCATACACAAAATCAGACCAACAGTGAGCAGACTACCTGCTTTGAGGATAAAATACTTCATAGAGAGTTTTCCTTGTAAATACGTTTGGTTGAGGGACTAAAACTTTTCTAAGAAAAAAAATGGATTAATCCAGAGGATCTCTGCAAACTTTTTTTGAGATTGCTCTCTTTAGCTTCGATGACGATTTCGATCGGTTTCTAATTTCGATTAATCGCTAAGGAAGAACATGGAATTTGGTCTCAGAAAGGGGAAAGTATCAGGAATTAGTAACCCTTGAAATGTTCGATAGGGTTCTGCTCACTTCGATCGTGAATTAATCGCGAGACTAATTATTGATTTTTTAGGAATAGAAATCTATTTAAAAATGGTAGTCCCTGCGAAGGGTTTCTCTTGGTATCTGATATATGGGTTAATGGTCAAAGAATCGATCTTATCGGAAGTGGTCATTAGCGTTAATCGTTAGCTAGGCTGATCATCTCGGCGAAAGAAAAATGATTGGATAGCTATAAAACAATCATCAGGTAGAGGATCGTTATGATCTTGGCCAGTTAGCGGTAAGAAATATTCCTCCGCTGTAGTGTTGCG
>JAKBAI010000019.1 GCA_021809185.1 Planctomycetota bacterium | reverse complement strand
GAGCGGATCGTTCACTTTTTCAACATCTATCTTAAAACTTTCATTGTCCTCACCTGGCCGAGGATAAACCTCTGCAACCAGAGTACTCAGAACCGGTGGTCCGGGAGGGACTTCAACAATTTTTAGACGCGACTGGAATTTCGCAGCAGTTTCTGCTAGCTCTTTTCGCAATCTCAAGACAATGGTATGGCTTTGCTGTTTTCGATGCTCTTTCTCGATTAAATTGACTCGCAACTCCCCCTGATTCGGGAGTTGACGCAAATAATAGTGTCGCACCATACCATTGAAATCGATTGGAGAAGAGGTGCCTGCATAACTTAAAATCTCTTTAACTTCCGGAGCTTGGAGCACAACTTGTTCGATTTGCCGGAGTACATAATCGGTCTGTTCGATGGTCGACCCTTCCGGAAGATCGACAAGAATTTGAAATTCATTCTTGTTATCGAAAGGTAACATTTTCAACGGTACTTTCCCAAGAGCGGGAAGTATCATGGAACCTAATAATAGTAGACAAGTTATCAAAATTAGTACCCAAGCAGCCAAGCGGTTTCGCAAGAAAGGGGAAAGAATTCGTTTGTAGATTTTATAGGTCAATGTTTGATGAGGATCGACAGGATCGTGCCCCCCCTGCCCATAAATCCCTTTCAAAACTTGATAACTGAGCCAAGGAGTAACTGTAAAAGCGACCACCATCGACATAAACATAGCGACCGGAACATTCAGGGCCATTGGTCTCATATAAGGCCCCATCATCCCCGTAATAAACAACATGGGAAAAAACGAGACCATGACCACGAGAGTAGCAACGATGATGGGGGGCCGCACTTCATTAACTGCACTATATACAGCTTGTAGAGGGGGTTCTTTTCTCAACCCGAAATGCCGAAAAATATTTTCCACATCGACGATCGGATCGTCTACAACTAAGCCGAGAGCTAAAATTAACGCAAATAAAGTAACTCGATTGATCGAATATCCTGCAAGATAGTTAATCAAAAGAGTTAGTGCAAATGTCAACGGTACTGCAGTAACTACGATCGCCGCTTCTCGCCAACCCAGAGAGAACATCACCAATGCAGAAACGATTAAAATAGCTAGACCTAATTCCCGGATTAGTTCATTCACTTTTTCATTCGCTGTTTCCCCATTATTTCGACTAAAAAAGAGATGGATGCCGTCAGGGATCATATTCGTTTTGAGCTCTTCCACTCGACGTTCGAGTTCATGAGCTACCTGAACCGCATTGCTTCCTTTGCGTTTGGCAATACCGATGGTAACCGCGGGATAATCTGACTCTCCATCGGAAAGAGATGAATTGTTTTCTTTTTGAGCAGAGCCGAAATGGATTCTCGTATATTGAACAGGATCTTCTGGCCCATCCTGAATATCGGCGATTTCGCGAAGATAAGTGGGTCGATTATTATAAACACCAACTACCAATTTCCCAAGTTCTCCGGTAGTTTGGATGAACGGTCCGCTTTCGACGACTAAACTTTGATCATGGTTGAGAAGTTGGCCAATTTGAAGATTGACATTGGCGCCACGAATGACCCTGTCGACATCGAGGGGAGTAACTTGTCTCGATGCCATTTTATCTGGATCGAGCTGAATACGGATTTGCCGTTTTCTCCCACCAACAACTTCGGTTCTTGCCGTATCCGGAACTCCTTGGAGAGCCACTTCGACTTGTTCCGCGACTCGAAATAAGGTTGCGTGATCCTGTGTAGGACTCCACAAGGTTACATTCACAAATGGGACATCGTCAATTTCGATCGGCTTCACCACCCAACCGGTTACTCCTGGTGGAACCTGATCGATATTCATCGTAATTTTATTGTAAATTTTTACAAGACTATTTTCGCGATGTTCCCCGACATAAAAGCGAACCGTGACTATGGCCTGACCTGGTCTCGACATCGAATAAACATATTCGACACCATCGATCTGATAAAGTAATCGTTCTAAGCGTGTTGAAACTAATTGCTCGATTTCTTCTGCAGAAGAACCGGGCATTTGCACAAAAATATCGGCCAGAGGAACTACGATTTGAGGTTCTTCTTCGCGAGGGGTTAAAGTCAAAGCAGCGGCACCACAAGCAAGCATGACCAAAATGATTAAGATCGATAGATTGCCTTGTAGAAACGCAGCAACAATCCCACCAACCCAACCGTGATTTTCGATATTTTTCATATATTTATTTCTACTACTAGTGGACAGCAATCCGAACGCAGGGGTATCGATGATAATAGAATAAAAGAATAAAGACTATTTGGGCAAAGCGATTTTTTCTTTTCCCGTGAGACCAGATAACACCTCGAGCTTGTCATCCAAAACTTGCCCAACTCGAATAAAATGTCGCAGTAGAGTTCCATCTTCCTGAACAACATCCACCAAGTCGAGTTGCCCGATGCGAATAACCGCTTGGACAGGGATCAATATTTTTTCCTGTTCGGCTACTGGAATTAAGACCCGCCCGAACATCCCAGGTAATGAGGCATTAAGCAAAGAGGCTTTGGGCATAGCGATTTTTACCAGGACCGATCGGCTTTGTGTTTGAGCCAAGGGGACGATTTCTCGAACCTCCCCTTTACATTTCCAACGACTTGCATCTATCTGAATTTCTAACGTTTGACCTAAAAGAACACCATGAGCAATCGTTTCTGGAATATTCGCTTGCAGTTCCAGATCCTCAGGATCGTAAACGGTTAAGAGCGGTTTTCCTGGAGACGCTAGATCACCAGGATCGACAAATCGATCCGCAATGACTCCGGCAACAGGGGATTTGATTCGTGTGTAACTAAGTTGAACATCGATTCGAGAAACCGTCTCTTTGATTCGACGAACTTGTGCCTGAGCAACCTTAAAAGTCCCCTGGAGTTTATTCAATTCTTCAAAGCTGACAGACCGGGAACCACTCAGACCTTTATTGCGTTCATAATCTATTTTTCTAGAAATCTCATCCGCTTCGGCTGCAGCCAATGATGCAATAGCCTCGCGTTGTTGCGCAAGCAATTCCCGATCGTCGAGAACAATCAAAATATCCCCTTTTTTTACGGCTTGGCCTGAGCGAAAAGGGATCTCTTGAATTGTTGCTAAGAGCTGGCTAGCAATATCCGTACGCCGATGAGGTTGGACGGTTCCTACCGCGGTTGTGAACTCAGGAATGATTTTTTTCTCGACACTAATAATTTTTCGATTACCGATCGCCTGTCTATTTACTTCTAATTTCTTTGGTTCGATCTTCGTATGAAATGCTCCGCCCATCCAAGCAAGAACGAAAACAAGAAAACTAAGCGAAGCGATATATACAAAGAAGGTTCGGATAATGTGAAAAACACCTCTTTTTGAGTTGCTTGGATTCTCTGAATTAGTCGGGTGCATTTTTATCCTATCTACGAAATAAACTACGATACGACCTAAGATATTTTTTGCTATTATTTACAACAGTTAAAATCATTCTTTATGATTGAATATTTATTATTTCCAGACTAATTTTCAATCATTCTTTTTTGAACTAATCAGAAAGGGAGCTTTAATTTCTCTACGATGCACTCTAAGATGCTTCAGCTCTCCAAACTAACTATTCCCTTTTTACCAAAGCTTCATGAGTCCATTTCATTTTTTTTTACCTGGAGACTTTGCAAATAGAAGAATTAAACTTCCAAGCAAAGATAAAAAAATGAAATTCTTTTCTACTTGGAGTGCCAAGAAAGCCCCTAATAATGCAAATATTCCGGCACAAACCACAACTATTCGGTGGAATGCCAATTCCGAATTACTCGATCTTATCTCGAATTCAGAGTTTAATTTATTCATTTCCTTCTCCATTTTTTCACCTCTTCCATCAAAATAACTTCTTACTAGGTATGTTCCCTGAAATCGAATTTGGTTACAAAATTTCTCCTTAAAAGTTTTTGGGATTATTTAGAATAACTTCATTTGGTCATATTTCGATGGATCCTTTGATTATTTGCGAATTTTGGAATAGAATATATGACTATTATTTGATACTTAGATTATTTATGATTGGATAGTCATCCAAAAAGATTTGCAAATAATATGTTGACTCCCTTAGTTTTAAAGAATCAATATGAATACAACATGGATATTTTCACACTCTGAGAAGAATCTGGTTATTTGAAAAATCGGTAATGCAATTTGGAACTAACCTATGATTTAATATAATAATCTGAAGATTATTTTAGAGGGGAAATAGAATATTAATAGAGAAGAAACTAGAAGAAACTAGAAGAAACTAGAGTGTTGTAATCGAATTATCTCGGAACATATCCAAAAAAATAAGAATTTAAAGTAAAGGACAAAACTAATTTTTTATTCATAAAATTGTATCTAAACTAAGAAGTTTCGAATAATTTTTTGGATGGCCTAGGAAATAAAACTTTTCTCTTTGGATCTCAAGAGAGTCGTTCGAAAAAAATCAGCCTAGAATTCCAAACAGAGTTTAGGTTATTCCTTTGATTGTAGTTGCCGAAGAATACAGCTTAAATAATTCCAGGAAAAATGAATTGGAATCGTTAATCAAGCAAAAAATATCTGTGGATGATGAAGATCTTCCGCTTTGGCAAGAAGCCAAAGATGGAAATTTTAAAGCATTTCAAGAGTTGATGAATCGATTCCAGAATCGAGTTTATGGATTGGCATTCCGTATTCTTAATAATCCTCAGGATGCAGAAGATATTGTTCAACAAACATTTTTAACTTTAGTTGAACAAATAGATAGGTATCGAGGGGAATCTAAAGTTAAAACGTGGATATTAGGAATTGCGACTAATCATGCCCTAAAATTATTACGAAAACGAAAAGGGCAATACTATACCTCTTTCAACGATCGAAATCTCGATTCAATAAATCATGAACCCTTACCACACCCTGAATATATTGCGGTCTGGCGTGATAATCCAGAAAATTTAGCAACTCAAAAGGAACTTAAAATTTTATTATCTGAGTCGTTGAATCGATTGGAAGAAGCTTATCGAACAGTCTTTATCCTACGCGATATTGAAGGTTTATCAACCGAGGAGACCGCCAATATTCTTGATATTTCTCTGTCTAATGTTAAGATACGATTGCTCCGTGCTCGATTACAACTTCGTGAAGATCTTACTAAAAAATTAGGCATCGAAGCTACCAGATTGATTTCCACTCATTCGGAGCATCCAATTTCCAAATAGTAATCCATTTAGTCAAAGGAAAGTTAAGGGGAAGTCAAGGGAGAGAACGGATGAGCAAAACTTTTTCTACGAAGGAAATATTCAATGACATGTGACGAACTTCTAATTGCTCTTAACGAAGTGGTGGATAGCGAAACTGCTTTAGAGATCTACAAAGAGTTTGCAGCCCATCTTAGCAACTGCAATCCTTGCCAGGTTGTTTTAGACAATATTCGTCAAACAATTACTCTATTTCAAGCGGGGCAGGAATACCACATGCCCCCCTCATTCCAAGAAAAATATCAGCAGATCATTGAAAGTAAATGGGATGAAAAATTCCATAAGTCAAAGAACGAGAAAAATAGTTGAATTCTCTTTCGAATCTAGAAAGATTAATATTTGCAGCAATAAAAATCTAAACTCTCTCTCTAAGCTCTCTCCTTAAGAAGAGAAATATAACGATATTTAAGATAATTTGGTTGTTCCCCAGCAACTTTCTACAATAGCGTGATTAAATTAAAAGAGACAAAGGCAGGAAGAAAAGAATTTATGATTGAGCAATTAGATATCATGGCTATCGCTCCTCACCCGGATGATTTAGAGATTATCTGTGGCGGTACATTAGCAAAACTAGTATTGCAAGGATATAAGGTAGGGATCATCGACTTAACTAGTGGTGAACCTACTCCGCGAGGATCTGAAGAATTGAGAAGACAAGAAGCGGAGGCAGCTCGTCAAATTTTAGGAGTCCAACTCCGATTGAATTTAAACTTGCCGAATCGAATATTAATGGATACCCCCGAAAATCGGTTTATTGTCGCAACTGCCATTCGCCGCTATCGTCCCGCTTTGATCATTGCTGCCGCTGGTCGCACACCCGCTGCTTCCCCAGATCACCATCAAGGTCATCTGCTTATTGAAGCTTCTCGATTCTACTCTCAGCTTACAAAATGGGATGATCGGTTCGAGTTTACACTCCCCTACCGTGTTCCTCACCTGGTTTATGCTCCATTTCCGTTCGATGCCGAACAACGTCAATGGCATAGCCAATTTATCGTCGATATTTCAGAGACATTCGAACAAAAGTTGACTTCTATCCGAGCTTATGGCTCGCAATTTGATAGCAATCGATTTGATAAAGTAAAACATCTTATTACGGGCAATGCCATTAGTTTAGGTGGGAGATGCGGATTTATGTATGGCGAGCTTTTTGCTTTACCTCATCCTGTTGGAACAACCGATCTACTCAAATTAGTAAAGTCGAATCATTCTTTTAGTCCCCATGCTGAACCTATTATTGAACCCGGAAAAGATCATTTGCCTATGAATTGATAGTTGTCCCAAGAAATTCTTTGATTTTAATCTCTTTAAAAAACTCGATTAAACTAAAACTACTTTTTATGATTGTGCAATTCTCATAGAATATATTCTTTACTGAATTATATTCAAATATTCTCAAGGATGTCAAATACTAAAATGAGTTCCACGACTGAATCGTTCCAATGACTGTTATTCAAAGATTTATTCAACCATCGGTAATTTTTGAAGAATATTTTAAAATAACTCCGCTTGATTGGATTATAAATAAGATCTGAAACTATCATAATTGAGTAATATAAATTCTAAAACCGACTATAAAACGCATGAAAACGTCTCGAAAAGTTCTAGTTATTGGTGCAGGACCAGGAAGTCTTGCAGTATCATTATTATTAGCATCTCAAGGGATTGAAGTTAAGATTATTGAACGATTACCGCGTGTTGGAGGAAGATGTTCTGCTTTAGAAGCAAACGGTTTTCGATTTGATTTAGGACCAACTTTTTTCCTCTATCCTCTCGTTTTAGAACGAATCTTTCACTTAATTGGTCGTGATCTTCAATCCGAAATTCCGATGATTCGACTCGAACCACAATATCGAATCGTTTTCGGGGATAACGGAGGATATTTACAGTGCTCCCCCGATATAGAGGAGATGGAAAAGGCAATTTCAAAAATTTCACCAATCGATTCATTATCTTTCCGAACATTTATGAATGATAATCGAGAAAAAATGGAACGATTCCGCCCTGCCCTAGAATCATCTTTCTCGAGCTGGCTCGATCTTTTCCGAATGAATTTGCTCAAAATGCTCCCCATTCTCCGCCCGTGGAATTCCGTTGATCGGGATCTTGCTCGCTATTTTAGAGACCCTCGAATTCGGCTCGCTTTTTCCTTCCAATCAAAATATTTGGGCATGTCCCCTTTTCGCTGTCCAAGTCTATTTACCATTTTGAGTTTTTTGGAGTATGAATACGGTGTTTTTCATCCCATCGGAGGCTGTAGCGCTGTTTCCGAAAAAATGGCAAAAATAGCTCAAGAGATGGGAGTTGATATTTCTCTCGAGAACTCAGTCGAGGAGATTTTATTCGAAAAAGATCGAGCGATTGGTGTTCGGACTTCCCAGGGAACATACTTTGCAGATGCCATCATCATCAACGCCGATTTCGCTAATTCGATGCAAAAATTGGTGCCTAATCATTTACGCAAACGCTGGAATGACCGTCAATTAGCGAAAAAAAAATATTCCTGCTCTACTTTTATGATGTATCTTGGCGTTGAAGGAACTTTTCCCGAACTGGAACACCATACGATATATACTTCTTCCGATTATCATAGAAATTTAAGAGATATCGAAGACAATCACATACTTTCCGAAGACCCATCTTTCTACATTCAAAATGCCTGTATAACCGATCCCTCCCTAGCGCCACCAAATTGCAGTACACTCTATATACTTGCTCCAGTGACCCACCAGCATTCGAATGTCGACTGGAGTAAAGAAACTAAACCGTTCAGAAACAAAATGATTCATCAACTAAAAAAAGTTGGCATCAAAGACATTGAAAAAAGAATTCAATTTGAAAAAATTATCACCCCATCGCAGTGGGAATTCGACTATCAGATTTATCGTGGAGCAACCTTTAACTTAGCCCATAATTGGCAACAGATGTTACACTTGAGACCAAGGAATCGATTTGAAGATTTGAAGTCGGTTTATCTGGTCGGAGGCGGTACACATCCAGGGAGCGGCTTGCCTGTTATTTACGAATCGGCAAGAATTACCTCTCGTCTACTTTTGCAAGATTGGGGAATGGACCATGAATGGCTGGATCGTCCGACCGCGAAAAAAGAGACCTGTTTAGTCCCCGTCTAGAAATTCATACCCTGGAATATTCACCGTAAGAAAATAGCAATTTGTCAAATACCTTATTGTTTAAGATCGATTAATCGCTAAAAATATTTTGATTAGATGAATCAAAAGCTTATGTATTTATAAAGGATTTCGATGAGCATAACATCAACCTTTTCAAAGGATCAACCAGAACAATTAACCACCGCCAAAAGTTTCATGAATCAGAATTCAGAACAGAAATCGATTGGGATCATTGGTGGGGGTTTAGGCGGACTGGCATCCGCATGTACCCTTGCTGCCCGTGGGTATCATGTGACACTTTTTGATAAAAATGAGTGGCCAGGTGGGAAAGCAGCGATTTTAGAAGCAGAAGGTTATCGCTTTGATATGGGACCGACGATTCTAACGATCCCGATGGTTTTGCGTAAAATCATCTCGGAAGCCAATCGTCGCTTAGAAGACTATCTGGAGTTGATTCACTTAGATCCCCAATGGCGCTGTTTTTTTACGGATGGAACAACTCTTGATCTGGTTTCACAAGTTAACACCATGGTGAATCACCTGGAGACATTCGCTCCAAATTCTGGTAAAGGGTATAGAGACTTTCAGCAATTTGCGGAAAAGATGAATGCCATCAGCCAACAGTTTTTTTTCTGGAAGCCGATCGGAACGATTAGCGATATGATCGATTGGAAAGTAGGTTTCAAACCAGGCTTACTCCGAGATGTTTTAAGTATGCGTATGGGGCATTCGGTCGCCTCAACCATTCGAAAATATATTTCTGATGAGCGAGTCGCTCAGATGCTCGACCATTTCGTCCAATATGTAGGCTCCTCCCCATTTAATTCGCCTTCGGTCTTGTGTGGTATTGCTCACATGCAAAGCAATGACGGAGTCTGGTATCCAAAAGGGGGAACAGGTGCCGTTCCGAAAGCCCTCTTCAAACTCGCTCGCGAATTAGGAGTCCAATTCCAGCTTGGCACTGAAATTACAAATATAGAATTGAATTCTAGTCAAACAGCAGTAACAGGTATCCGATCGAAAACCGGAGAAAGATTTGTTTTTGATGCCGTTGTCGCCAATTCAGATAGTGTGCGAACTCATCAAGAATTATTGCCCCGAGATTGTAAAGCTTCCGCCAAATTTGCTAAAAGAAGGAAGTATGAACCGGCTTGTTCCGGGGTCGTATTATATCTCGGCTTAGATAAAAAATACGATCATATTCTCCATCACAATTTCGTATTTTCCAACAACCCTGAAGAAGAATTTGATGCGATCTACCATCGGCATCAGGTTGCCGAGGATCCAACCTGCTATCTCTGTGCCCCTTCTTGGAGTGAACCCGAAGTAGCCCCACCCGGTGGCGAGGCTCTCTATGTCCTTGTCCATACCCCCTATTTGCAACCGGATCATGATTGGCATAAAATGTTCCCAGCCTATCGAGAGACCATTCTCAATAAATTAGAAACTACCGGAGGGATGACGGGCATTCGCTCACGTATTCGCTTTGAATCGTTTTTAACTCCTCAATCGATCCACGATCGTTACCAAGTTTTAAACGGTGCGATATATGGATTGGCAAGTCATGGTAAATGGCTTGGCGCATTCAAACCAAGTAACCGCAGCCCCGATATTGAAGGTTTGTATTTTGCAGGGGGTTCCGCTCATCCAGGTCCTGGTATGCCGATGGTTTTGATGTCTGGATGGATCGCTGCGGATACATTAGATCGAGATTTTCACCCAGAAAAAGTCTAAACAACCACAACGGCTCTAGGCTTGATGATTTTAATTGTTTATTTATAGTCAAAATCGATTGAAATAAATTTGCCCTATAGATTAGAAAATAAAAATTAGAAAATAAAAATTAGAAAATAAAGATTGGAGAAAGAATTTCTTATAATGATAAAGAGAGAAAAAGTTTCTTAACTGCTTGTTGCAGAAACAATATAAAAAGTCAGCGAATGCACCGCTCAGATTAGGCAAACCGGAGCGCGGGCTTCAGACTACTACAATCACGAAGATATCAAATTTTATGGGCTTTTCTGATTTTATAAAAGATATGGGTGGCGATGCGACTCACGACCCGGCTTTGCCAAAAATATCGAAGATGTTGGTCAAAGGATTTCGATGGTATACTAAAAGGTATCTGAAAAAAAACTTCAATGCCATTCGATTGAGCAAATCTTCGGCACCCCTCCCTGACTTTTCAGGACTTCCTGTTCTGGTTGTTATGAATCATTCATCCTGGTGGGATCTCTTAATCGGTACCTTTCTTTCCGAATATTTACCCAAGTACCAGCATTACATCCCTATGGACGAAAAAATGCTGCCGAAGTATCGCATCTTAAGCAAGATGGGTTTTTTTGGTGTCAGTTCAACCCCACGTGGCGCAGCGGTATTTTTACGACGAGGCAGAGCAATCTTCTCTGAACCCTATCGCGCCCTCTGGGTTACGGCACAAGGAGAATTCGTCGATCCACGGGTAAGACCGATTGTTCTACGTTCTGGAGTTGGTTATTTTGCTTCAAAATTAGAAAAGGCCCTGATTCTTCCAATCGCTATCGAATATTGTTTCTGGCAAGAACGCACTGCTGAGGTTTTGCTCTACTTTAGTAAGGTGATCGAAACCGGGCAATCGCTGAATCTTAATCGTGATCTCTGGACCACTCGCTTAGAACAAGAACTTACTTCCAGCCAAGACCAATTAGCCAAAGAAGCAATGACTAGAAATCCAGACCACTTTCGGATACTTTCTCAGGGAACTTCCGGAATAGGTGGCGTTTATGATACCTGTCGTCGATTATCTTGTTGGATCCGCGGCAAGTCGTTCAAAGCCGCTCATGAACCAATAGACTTTTCTCCCATTTCATTTGAAACGAAACCGGCGACCAAAGACTTTCAAAATCATGAATTATCATCAAAAGTTTAGATGACCAGTGTTTTCAGCTAGAGTTCGATCTGGAAAAATACCTATATCTTGTTGCATTCCTTTGTTCTATTCCTTTGTTCTATTCTTGAGTACGGTGAATTGCGTATATGATATTGCTCGATCTGCTTGCCTTGATTGCTTTTGGATTGGCACTTATTCCGTTTTATCTATATTTTAGAAACATATTCATCTATCGTGAGCCAGATACCACATTATTAAACACTCCTCCTAAAGTATCGCCTAAAGTATCGATATTGATCCCTGCACGAAACGAAGAGAAATCGATTGGTCCTGCGATAGAATCCTGTCTACAAAGCGAAGTCGCCGTTCTCGAAGTTTTGGTTTTAGACGATCACTCTTCCGATCAAACCGGAGTGATTGTGCATCAGCTCGTCGAGCGCGATCGGCGCGTAAAACTTTTAACGGCTCCCCCCTTGCCTGCCAATTGGTGTGGGAAACAGTTTGCCTGCTTCCAGCTTAGTCAAAATGCTCAATACGATCTTTTATTATTTATGGATGCCGATGTGCGTTTGAGCAAAGATTGCTTGAGCAGACTAACTGCTTATTTTATTCGAAATCGATGCGATTTGCTGAGTGGTTTCCCAGCTCAAGAAACGAAATCGTTTGTTGAGAAGTTAGTAATTCCACTTATTCACTTTGTTTTGCTTGGGTTTTTGCCAATCTGGACATCCCGGAAAAAAAATAACCCTTCTCTCGCCGCTGGCTGCGGGCAGCTCTTTTTAACCTCTAAACATAGTTATCAAAAAATGGGAGGGCATGAACAAATAAAATATTCGCGTCACGATGGAATCACTCTACCCCAAGCGTACCGCCGAGCAGGATTGAAAACCGATATTTGTGATGTTACTACACTGGCAACATGCAGAATGTATCGCTCGGCAAAGGAAGTCTTCTTCGGATTTGCCAAAAATGCTTGTGAAGGATTCGCCAAAATGCCGTTATTACTGTTCATGACGATCGTATTTTTTATTGGACAAATTTTTCCCGCAATAATCCTTTTAGGATTGATATTCCAATGGGTCGATATTATCCCAGAAAGTACGATAAATGATGAGCCTATTTCATCGCAAGTAAATCAGCTAACAACTTCAGGGCAAAGCACCTTTATCATTGCACTTTTATTAAGTTATTCGATTCGTTTCCACGCTGTCTATCGATTCCAGCAATCATGGCTAGGAGCAATCTTCCATCCCCTAGGCATTTCGATCTTACTCTCGATTCAATGGTATGCTATCACGATGAAATGGTTTGGAAAACCGATAGGTTGGAAAGGGAGAAGCTAGCCCATAGCAAATAGCACGAAACAGCTAACAAAATAGCACCAACAATAAGCTGCTTAGAGCAGTGTAGCTTAAATCCTATTGATGAAATAATATCCGGAGGGGATGAATTCAAGAAATTCAACAAGTTCTAAACATCGATTTCATCGAGCTTCACCCCTCCCGATTTATTCATGATTTCATTAAATCGATAGAGAGAATCTTTACCCAGTAATTGTTCGAATGTTTGGTCTGCCGCTAAGAGATTGTCAATCTCGACTTTCAAAAGAGTACGAGAACGGACATCTAGCGTCGTCTCTTTGAGAACTTTAGCATCCATCTCGCCTAGCCCTTTGAAGCGAGTTACCTCATATCGAGCATTGGTGCGTAATTTTGAGATAATCTCATCGCGGTGTTTTTCATCTTTTGCCCAGAAAGTCTCTTT
Organism: Planctomycetota bacterium; assembly: GCA_021809185.1. GTDB lineage: Bacteria > Planctomycetota > Planctomycetia > Gemmatales > Gemmataceae > JAKBAI01. The sequence goes on along the minus strand of JAKBAI010000019.1, from coordinate 25,575 downwards.
ACCGGCATCGATCCTAAAAAGCGGCGGTTGAGCAATAAAGACATGCCCTTTTTTGATCAAATCCGTCATATGGCGGAAAAAGAAATTTAATAACAACGTAGAAATATGATGACCATCGGCATCGGCATCCATTAACAAGATTATCTTGCCATAACGTAATCCTTCGATGCGGAACTTGTCCCCTGCTCCGGTACCGATCGCAGAAACGAGATCATTGAGTTCCTGATTCGCTAAAACTTTTAGTGTCGATTTCCCTTCACTATTGAGAATTTTACCACGCAAAGGTAAAATTGCTTGATAGCGATTATCTCGCCCCTGTTTCGCCGAACCTCCTGCGGAATCCCCTTCGACGATGAATAGTTCTGTCTCTTCGAGATCGGTCTCTTTACAATCAGCCAATTTCCCAGGGAGATGTAGTCGCCGTTGTGTTGGCGATTTGCGTTTTACTTCATTTGCCGCTTCGCGAGATGCTAACCGGGCTTTCGCTGCTAAGATAATCCGACCAACGATCTGATCCGCCGTCGATTTATTACTATTGAGCCAAGTTTCTAGCGCGGGCCGTACCAAACTCTCGACAATGCTCGCTGTTTCGACATTATTTAGCCGTTCTTTGGTCTGGCCTTGGAATTGAGGTTCACGCACAAAAACCGAGATAATCCCAACCACCCCTTCACGAATATCCTCCGCGGTGATATTCAATCCCTTTGTTTTAATTTCATGAGTATCGATATAATTCCGGATCGCTCGATTGATGGCCGTTTTAAACCCATTTTCGTGCGTCCCTCCCTGCAAGGTTCTAATTCCATTGACATAAGACCGGATGCCTTCATCCGTTGCCTCCGTCCACTGCAAAGCAGCTTCCAATTTTTCCCCATTATCCCGCTTAAAATGAAATAGGAGTTCAGAGATGGGATTCTTCTTCCCATCGGAGACGAGTTTTTGTAGGAATTCAGGTATCCCGCCTGGATGAGTTAAATCAAACGATTCGCCAGTTTTGTCATTCTTGAACTGGATGGTTAAGCCACTGTGGATATACGACATATCTTCTAAATGAGATCGGATGGTTTCCCCATCGAATTTGATCGATCGAAAAATGGTTTCATCTGGTTCGAAAGTAATTATAGTACCATGCCCACGAAATGGACCTAATTTTTGTAACTCCGATGTGGGAAGTCCTCTAGAAAAAGTTTGTTTCCATTCATACCCATCTCGGCGAATGAGAACGACTAATTTTTTAGATAAAGCATTGACTACCGAAGAACCAACCCCGTGTAAACCTCCAGAATGAATGTAAGTACCCCCTTCTCCGAATTTTGCGCCGGAATGCAAGGTGGTTAAAATAATCTCGACCCCAGGTTTTTTATATTTAGGATGGATATCGACCGGAATACCTCGCCCATTATCAGCGATAGTAACCATCTCTCCCGATTTATGCAATGTCACAGAAATCGAATCCGCATACCCATTCAAATATTCATCGACGGAATTATCGACGATCTCCCAAACTAAATGGTGTAATCCTTTACTATCGACACCACCAATATACATTGATGGTCGTTTGCGCACAGGTTCTAATCCTTGTAAAACTTGGAACGATTCAGAAGTATATTTATTTCCCGTTGCAGACATTATTTTTCTTTCTCAACAACTAGATTTTTACTCTAACAATGGTCCTTTAAACCAGATTTTTTTATTTTCTGATTCGAAAATCCGAATCGTCAGCTATTTAGCCAAATAAATTGGAATCCTCTTTTTTTGAACTGTCCACCGGTTTACCATTTTTGGAAGGTTGATCCACTTTGTCCCAATCGATTAATTCGATTGGCGGAGGTACAACTCGGACTAACTCCGTTCTTTTGACAATCTCAACCCCTTTGCCACCACGAGAGACCGGTGGGTAGGCTCCACGGCGACACTCTTTCGTCGTACCACCGGTGGTTTCAACAACGAGAGCATCGTGCCGATCGGAAACAAGTGCACCTCCAAGACATTTTGCCTCTTTCAACAACTTGATGCCAATAACACCGCGAGCAGCGGAAGCAACTATATTGATCTGTTTTAATGGAAAATGCAAAACATGACCATCTGAAGAGGCCAAGAAAACCGATTCTTCTTCATTTAATATCTTAGCCATTACCACGCGATCCCCTTCTCCCAAACGCATATAACGTCTACCGTTCTTGGTTGAAATCGGTTTAAATAAGGAAAATGGAATACGCACCGTATAGCCTTGTTGCGTAACAACTAATATGTAAGGTCCAGGGGGGTTCCCTCTGGTTCCAGGAAATTCCGCGAGGATAAATCGTTCATCGGAACATTCCGCCGAAATGATTTTCACCTGATCGGCCAACTTGAAAAACTTGGTAATCGGTTCTCCATAGCCGGAACTCACAGGAATTTCATTCATCCTCATCGTATAAGCGGTCCCGTCATCGGCAAAAAAGACGACCTGATCCACCGTACTACCAGGAACAACGCCTATGACCTCGTCTCCTTCTCTCACGCGCGTTGATTCTACAGAGGTCAATCGCCCTACCCTTTTTATCCAACCATCGCGCGTTAAAACTAAATTGGTATTTTCTTGGACGATGTATGCCTCTTCATTGAATTCCAAGACATCTTCTTCTGATGCCATGCGGGTGCGACGGCGGCCAGGAAATTTTTCTGCTAAATCTTGTAATTCACCAGAAATGACATCCCACAATTTCTTATTCGAGCGCAAAATCGATTCGATTCGTTTGGCCTCTTTGGTTTTCTCCTCCAACTCATCCAGAATTTTTTGAATCTCGAGCTGCGCAATTTTATATAATTGTGCTTCGAGAATCGCATCGGCCTGTATTTGATCCAGTTTAAATTTCTTGATCAATTTTTCAGCGGCATCGGCTTTTCCATTGCTTTCGCGAATCAGTCGAATCGCTTCATCGAGGGCATTAAAGATTATCTGGAATCCTTCAAGAATGTGAATCCGTTTCTTGAGCTGATTCAAATCATACTGAAATCGACGTCTAACTGTTATCAGACGAAAATCAAGAAAATGCTTTAGAATCTCCTTCAAGCCAATTTTAGGGGAAGGCAATAAATGACCGTCTTTATCCGGAACAAGACAGGTTAAATTAAAATTGTACGATTGTTGAAGAGCGGTATGGCGAAAAAGATAAGCCATGATTTTTATGGGATCGGTTTGAGGCTTTAAATCGATCGTTATCCGCAAACCAACTTTTTCATTGGATTCATTGGTCATGTTGATCGCATCGGGTAAAGCGCGATTGGAAATAATTTCACCAATTACATTTTCCAGATTCCCTTTATCAACTCCATATGGAATCGAGGTAATAACGATCTGAGGCCTGCGGCTATCTTCCCCTTCGACATGCCATTCCCCCTGAACTCGAATACTCCCTTCGCCATCCTCGTAAATTTTTCTTAGAACACTTCTCTCCGTTACTATTTTTCCACCGAGCGGAAAATCGGGGCCTTTTATTTTATTCATAATTTCCGCTGTGGTAGCATCAGGATTTTCAATCAACATGATGCAAGCGCGCAAGACCTCCCCGATATTGTGTGGAGGAATGTTCGTTGCCATCCCAACTGCTATCCCCGAACAACCATTGACCAATAAATTAGGGAATTCTGCAGGGAGTACGATTGGTTCATCTCGGCTGGCATCATAAGTAGGCCGCATATCGACGGTTTGTTGCCTTAATTCTCGAAGCAGATAGGACGCAGGCTGAGATAATTTGGCTTCGGTATAACGGTAAGCTGCTGGGGGATCTCCGTCAACCGATCCGAAATTCCCTTGACCATGGACTAACGGAATTAACATCACCCATTCCTGAGCCATGCGGACTAAGGCATCATAAATCGCGCCATCTCCGTGGGGATGATATTTCCCCATAACATCGCCAACAATCTGCGCACATTTTCTGGCTCGTCCCTCAAACGATAAATGGAGTTCATGCTCCATGGTATACAAAATACGTCTTTGCACCGGTTTTAGCCCATCGCGAACATCGGGGAGCGCTCGAGAGGTAATTACCGACATGGCATAGCGAAGATAACGTTCTTCTGTTTCTTCTGAAATCGAAACGGTCTGGATTGTCTCAGCCATTCATTCTTCTCATGTATTATTTGTCAAATACTAATCCTAATTCCATATTTATGGTTTGACTAGCTTGGTTGCTACCAAATAAAAAGCAAAAGCTTCACGAATCTCGTGAAGCTTTTCGATAATTCTTTTATTATTTAATTATTTTGGACTCTCTTTTTCAAGGGAAATTCTTTGAATCTCTTCAGAAGGGTAGTTTTCAAGAGTTAATTTTAATAAATCGTCGTAATTTTCTGGAATCGCGTTAAATCCTTTAACTTTAATCATTTGCAACATTACTCGAGCTTTGGCACTCTGATGTGCCTTGATTAATCCTTTCCGGCATTTTTCCAAATCTTCTTGGCCTAAGCCATCGTCGTTATATACAATTACAGGTTGAGGGAATTCGATCGATTTAGCCAATATATGAAGCTGCTCCGCTCGGCCTGGATTATTCTCCTTGAACGTTTTCCAATTTGCAGAATCGATCACGGCCACGTCAAAATTTTTCTCAAAGACATCGTGCAAAAGTTCTTTGGCATCCGTGACCTCCTGATATTTGCACTTTTCCGAAGACAACTCCGAAATCAGCAATTTATTCCAGTAAAGAAAGACATGATCTTTTGCATTTTTACAGATGCCGATCTTTTTTCCTGAAATATCGCTGAGCTTTCGACATGGATCGCTCCGAGTGATCACCAGTACTTGCGAATTATCAACAGTGGGAGCAGCAATCACGAGTGGTCGTAATTTTGGGTATATTTTCTGGATGCGTGCGTATTCAAAGCCCTGAAATACCCCTAATTGGATTTTTTTATCCTGGATCAATTTCGCAGTTGAGTCGACATCATCTGTATTGATCACTTCCCCTTTCAATCCTGTTTGACTTTCAATCAAACTTAAAAATGGCTTATTCGCTAATTGCAATGCTCTGCTAGGAATGCCACGAAAAAGGGATTTTGGCAAGCCAATTTTGAGAATACTGGCCCCCTCTTTATTCCCTGTCGAAACTGTTTTGCTTTCATTCAATCGATTCGAGTTCTCGATAGGATCACTCGCTCGAATTGTGCATGAAAAAACGATGAAGTAACTTGAAAAGAGAACAGTTCCTATTATTTGTTTCGACCAGAATCTCATTTTATCCCTCCATTCATCGAAGTCATTGATTCGCTTAACTTCGAATCTGATTTCCCAAACTAGTGATTTGAATGTTTAGAAGCAACCTCCAGATCGTTCGATTATTAATCGCTTTGACGCCCCGGATAATTCACAATAAGCCCTCCCGCGGTCGCTCGCTCTAATGCTGCCAATTCTAAAAGATGTTGATACAGGGCTTCGTTGTATTTTGCTATGGATTGAGCTGCTAATCCTTCCGCAGTCAATTGAGACTCGCTAGCGAATTTATTTTCACTTTCGTCTCGGATTCTCTTGGTCAAATCTCTACCCGCATTGGCCGCTTTTTTCCAGATTTCGATATTAGCTACCGATTCCTGCCAACGATAGTAGGCATTGAGTGCTTCAAGTCGAACTAATTCCCTTGTTTTCTCCAGGACCGCACCTGCTCGTTCGGATAATACCACCGATCGGGCCACTCGTTCACTTTTCGTGCCAATTAAAAAGCTGGGATAATCAGGGACTAAGGCATCTGGTCGATACTCCCCATCCCGGGAGCCGCTTGGGACAGTTCTACTGTGAATATCTGCTACACTAGCTGCCGTTGGTAATCGCAAACGGAGTTTGATCGACCCCTGGGCCAGTGTTTCATAATTTAATACATCTACCCCAGATTGTGCTAGTGCAATTTCTCCTCGTCTGGTCAAGGCATGTTCCACAACTACTTTTTGATCGATTTTTGCTCGAAGCAATGGAAGATCTTGATCTGGTATCGAAATCTTGTTTTCTCCACCAAGATTTAGTTCATGTTGTAATCCTGCTATAGCTCTCAATAGACCAAAATAGGCTTGATTTCTCTTACTTTCAGCTTCGGCAAGATATTGAATCAAAGTATCTTCTGTCTTTTTGTCGATTTTGCGATCGGTCCCTGACTTCACGATCTTTTCTACAAATTCTTGATATATTTTGAGCTGGACCAAAAGGTCATCGGCAACCTTAAGCTGTTGTTTCGCATAAACCGCAGCATAATAAGTTCTTACGATATTATAAGTTACATCGTGACCCGCTTGGAATAGCTCTGCCTCAGCAGCTTGTAATCCCTTTCGGGCCTGTTCCTGACGGAACGGTAAATCGGGGGAAAGAGAATTCAATAAGGTTCGATTTGTTCTTTCGATTGCCGTCAGACTATTTTGGGCGGACTGCACACTTGCTCGTAATGCTTTTAATATCGGGGAATTCTGTTTTCCCAAACGAATTGCATAATCGATGCTTAACTTATCTAAAGAATCTTCTTGTTTAGAGATAGAATTTTTAGGTTGTACACTCTCCGGAGTAGGCTGCTGAGAAATTTGACTCGAAATTGCAAAACCACTCGAGCCATTCTTAGAAAGCGTTGGTTGTTGGGCATGAATAGATAATGGATTCATCCATACAACAGATGCGAGGAAAGAAAATCTGCTCCATCTAAGCAGATTCCACTTAGATAATCTTTGAATAAAGTCATTTCTTTTGGTTAGATAATGATGAACAGGATTAGCAATTAAGTATGAATTCTTTACCATGAATGACCTCGTTTAAAGTACATTCGTCCCCCATAAATGATCTTCTGGAGTTCCCTCCTCCAATCATCTTCCCCCATGGAATGATTTTAAGAACGATGTGTATCGACACTAAATTGCATCTCAACACTTTCTCTTATTAAAAATCGACTTTTAAGCTTCGATTCTCGATCGTACTTCAATAATGAATTGCGAATGTCTTGAAAAGTTGATCGATCACGCTCAAATTACCGATTATAACAACATCTGAGTTACGTGCTTTTCTGCTTTTGTTGATAATCATTTTTAATCTTGTACATTCCGATTGGCTCAGCAACCTCCCAACTTTTTAGTTTTAATCGATTTTTTCTTAATTTTGTAATAGGATTTTCTCCGGTCTCTATTCCCTGAAGCTCCAAATCTTTGATTCGAGAATTTGATTCTTTCTTTAATTCGTTCCCCTAAAGATGTACAATGAACACTGATTTCAAACAGATTTCTCCCCAGGAGAAACGGAATTCGAGAGATTATTTTATGCGTGAAGAAATGAGTCCTGCAGTTCAGAGAGCCATCGATCTTGCAATCGAGTGGGCAAAGGAAAGAAATTATTCTCAACTCACCGGAGTTGCTTTGATCTGGGGACTAATTGCGGAACAGGATGGGAAAGTAGCTATCTTACTAACGGAACACGGGCTGGATTTAATAAAAGTTAGAGAGCTTCTGCTCTCTTTGCAAATCAATGAACCTATCCCATTAAATGACATCTTGAATCGAGCAAAAGATCTTGCGTTCGAGTGGCAGATTGATCATACGATTACAGGGGATTTTCTCATTCTGGGAATACTAGATTCTCACCCGGAGATTTTACAAAAATTCCAAGAGCAAGGATTAGACTATCAGAACTTTTCTCAAGCAATTCGGGGAGAGGGTCGGCAGGAAATATCCCTGGAAGAGCCACTATTTGTTGATGAATCTCAAGACTTTATCCAGTCAGCACGGATTATGGACGTCAATCTAAATCGAATCTCCGAGGGATTAAGGATTCTTGAAGATTATACCCGATTTATTTTGGATGACCATTTACTTACGCAAATGTTAAAAGAAATCCGCCATGAGTTAGCGGAAACAATGAATTTACTTGGTCCAGATCTGTTATTGAAACAACGGGATACGATGGGAGATATTGGTACTTCGATCACGGCTGGTAATGAATACCGGAGGCGATCGATTAAAGAAATCGCTCTGATCAATTCAAAACGAATTGGCGAAGCTCTACGAAGCTTGGAAGAATACGGTAAACTGTACCAGTCAGAATTAGCCATTCGAATCGAAAAGATCCGTTATCGATTTTATACTCTGGAACAATCGATCTATCAGTACAGTAACGCCAAAAAAAACTTACAAGATATTCATGTTTATGCACTTATTACTAGTTCCGCTTGTATCTCCTCCCTCGAATGGACGATTGCAGAAGCTGCGAAAGGCGGAATCAAAATGTTTCAGTTTCGTGAAAAAAATATCCACGATCGAGAGTTACTTAGTAGGGCAAAACGTTTTCGAAGAGCTACTCGACAAGCGAATGCGTTGATGATTGTCAATGACCGTCCCGATATAGCAGTATTGTCGCATGCCGATGGGGTTCACCTTGGGCAAGAAGATTTGGAAATACCTCAGATAAGGAAAATCGTTGGATCAGAGATGATGATTGGAGTAAGTACCCATTCCTTGGAGGATGTTAAGAAAGCTATCCTCGCCGGAGCAGATTACATTGGAATTGGACCGACATTTCCATCCTCCACTAAATCCTTCTCTTCTTTTCCGGGTTTAGATTTTGTTCGTCAAGTTTCTCAGGAATGTTCCCTACCTGCGTTTGTGATTGGCGGAATCAATCTTAATAATTTGGATAAAGTAATTCAAGCGGGAGCAACGAAGATCGCTATTAGTTCTGCCATTTGTCAGTCGGAAGAACCTCAACTCACTGCTTCTCATTTTGTGGAAGCAATGAATAACAATCGCCCGAATTTGTAACTTTATTTGTAACTTATAAAATTTTTTCTGACTAATTTGAAACAACGAATATCAGAATGATTTGACAATACTTGATTATTTGGGATATGGAATTTATTAATCGAAATTTATTCATCATTGAGAAGTTGACTATTTTTGGTAAAATAGATAAAATAATTAGATTATAGCAATCAATAATTTATCTTATTCATTGGAATTTTTGGCAAGGATACGGAGTTTTTTCTAAACATTTGATCGGAACATCAAAAGTAGTAATTATGTTTAGAATTTCTTAGTTATCTGTAATTCAGCTAATTATTTGTAATTCAGCCAAACGTATCTGAACTAATCAAAAAATTGAGTAGATTGTTAAAGATTGAACTTTTTAAGAGAACGATTTGGATCACCGTCTGGATTAATAAACATGATTGAGAAATTCAATTTGATCGTTGATTTAAATCGGAATCTGTAAATTAAATTACTCGATGGTACTGATTTTTGCCAACTTGAAGTGAACAAGAATTGAGGATAAGCAAATAGGGTTTTAGGGGGATAAGAATTCAAGGGAAAAAGATTTTCTGGATAGGGTTCAGGAATGAGGAATAATGGAAGGTGCCAAGGAATTTTTGGAAGCGATTAGAAATACGGAATTAGAAACAAGTCATTTTCTTGCCGTTGTTCATATATTGATCGGGCGAAAGATTTTCCGAATAGATGGGACGTTAGTATCTAACGGAATGTCTTGGCGAAAGCTCGCAGAATTATTAAAACTAATCCGTTGGAAAGAGGAAGGGGTGATTCAGCTCGGAGCAAAACCAGAAGAATTACCCCCAAGAGATCGATTTCGTTACTGGTTAAGGGCAATTTCTTTTGCCCCCTTAAATTCTACCGCAGTAAGAAATGAAGTAAATGCTTTAGCAAATAGACTGAAAGAAATTGGATATCGTGTTGAATAGTTCTAAACCCATCTTTTGATTAAATAATGAAGTTTATTTTTTACCTACTTTTCCTAGCATGACTTTTCATAGGATTACTTTTCCGAACAGTAGCTATTCTACAATAATAGGAAGTCAAAAGATTTTCGTTGCTACGAAAAGCGATCGACAAACTTAAAGAACTCTGGCTCGATTGTAGTAAATTATCGAAATTCCATTTCAAGTACTCATTGGATCCTGTTAATAAAACTTTACTACTGGTTTTTTTGAAACTTTTTCGTAGAATAATCAGAATGTATCGTTAAAATTTTTGATAGATTATCACAATAAAGTAATTAAACAAAAAGTAAAGAAATCTTGATAATAATTGGTATGACGAATTCTCTTGAAGAGGTTGAGTGAAAAATCAGATTGATTCACTTATAATACTACTCAGAGCATTGGTTAAGGATTAAAGAACAGGAATAGTTAAAATGAGTAACCTGAATGAAAGTTTGAGTGATAATGCACTCTACAATTGGGCTGAAGGGGTTGCGAGAAAAATAGGCAATATCTCTTTATATACGTATTTAGTGGTCCTTTTGTTTGCTGTAGGGATTGCGGTAGCCTTTAATTACTATATATCTGGACAAAACACTGCCGATTCTATTCTGTGGAACGATGTTGAACAAGAAGGAGATTTAGTTAAATTAATGGACTTCGCGGAAAAACATCGGGGCGAAATGGTCGGAAATATTGCAACTTTACGAATTGCTAGAATCGAGCTGAATACAAATGGATTACTTGAATTAGGCACCTGGGACGGGAAGCGAATGAAAGCCGCCATCGAAAGTATCGTTTCTGCGCGTAAACGATATTTAGATATTGTTGACAAACTGGGCAAAGCAAAAGAATTTCAAATCGAAGCTTGGCTTGGAGCTGCCAAAGCAGAAGAAACTCTGCTTGGAATCACCCCTACAGATAAACCGAATGATCCATACCTGGGTAAAGCAGATCAGGCAATCATTTATTATAAAAAAGCTCTCCAATTGATGGATGAAAATTCAGTAGAAGCGAAACAATTAAAGGAAAAGATAGTCGATTTTGAGAAGAATAAAGATAGTTTTACCGATAAATATGTTCGTTTATACAAATCGATTGCCCCTTTTAGTTCCCTCGTTCCGGAGAACCCTTCGGGGAATAATTCTGTACCTAAGATCGACTTCCCTCCTTTGCCCCCCTCCTCACTAACTCCGGATAAATTGGATCCAAAGAATCTTTTGCCAAAAGATAAGAATCCACTCGACAAGGGAACCGCTCCTAAAGAGAAATCGGAAACGAAAGGAGATACAACAAAATCTTCTTCAACGCCTGATCCTAAAAAAGAGGGAAATACAAAAAATAAATCGACCCTTCCAGAGAATAAAAAACCAGAAATCCCTGCGATTCCTGATTTAACAAAGCCAGGAACCAAAGATTCAAAAAATCCAACAACTCCACCTAAATCAGAAAATAAAAAAGAATTGCCTTCCTTACCAGACCTACTAAACAAAAAGAAATAATCTCCAGCACTTTGATTGACAAAAGATCTCGAAGAGATCTTTTGTCGCAAAATCCTCTGATCTATTGCAATATAAAAACTCCATGAGCCATTTTGATGATTGGGAAGAAGACGAATTATTAGAAGAATCAAATTCTAGTAATTCTCTTTATTCGAATCGCACCTCGAATGATCCAAGCTTATCCACTCCAAGCTTATCTAAAATTGAAGTTGAAGTTAAAATCAAACAGATAGGGATGCGGCTGGATCAGTATATCGTCTCCAACTATCAGGAATTTTCCCGATCGAAGGTCCAAGATGGCATTCTACAAAAATCGATTCTAGTGAACGGGCAAAGTAGTAAAGCAAGTTACAAAGTCCGAAATGGCGATCTTCTCACAATAAGCTTTCATACCCAGCGAGATTATCTACCTCAACCCGAAAACATCCCTCTCGACATTTTATATGAAGATGAGTTCCTAGCTTTAATCAACAAACCTGCGAACATGGTTGTTCATCCAGCAAAAGGACATTGGGCTGGTACTTTAGTAAATGCTCTACAATTCCATTTTCAACATCTGAGTCTGGAAAATGGCGAAAATCGCGCAGGGATTGTACACCGGCTTGATCGCGATACCAGTGGAGTCATTTTAATTGCCAAAGAAGAGCGGACCCATCGGGATTTATCTCAGATGTTCGAAAAACGGCAGGTCTTTAAAGAATATGCCACGATCACCGCTGGAGTTTTAAATCGAGATAGCGATTATATCGAAGGCAAAATCCGACATCACCCTACCGACCGAGTAAAAATGTATGTAACAGAGGATGAGCACGATGAATTGGCTAAAGAAGCTTCGACATATTACGAAGTGGTAGAACGATTTCAGGGTTATTCCCTGGTTCGAGTTCAACCAAGAACAGGTAGAACGCATCAAATTCGTGTCCATCTCGCAAGTATCCATTGCCCTGTATTAGCTGATAAAATCTATAGTGGCAGAGATTCGATTCGCTTAAGTGATCTAGTTTCTGGAAGCGCAGCAGCCCCAGATTTTGTTAACGATGGATCGGATGAAATTATCATCGCTCGGCAAGCATTACACGCCTTTAAGATTCGATTTCGACATCCTCGGCTCGATCAATGGATGGAATTTGAAGCCCCCTTGCCTGAAGATTTCCAAAAGGTGCTTCAGGTATTACGTCAATATCGCAAACTTACATAGATTTCTAAATCACTTTCTTATCCTAAAAGAAATTCGATGTTAAAGTAGTTTGATAATTCAATTAAAATAATTCGACAATCTACCGTTTGGATTATACGAGATCTTTACTGGATCCAATTTTAGAGTTACCTTGGATTTTTTAGAATTAAGGAATCAAATTCTCTGCTCGATGAGGTCTCTTTTTTGGATTCAACAAAGGCTGAGGGTAAACTTGGATTCAATGAAATACCCCATAAGCTTTTCTGAATCCAAAATGGAATAAGGATTTTTAGAATAGCGGGAATATCTAGAAGAGAAACTTTACTTTTCCCTGCTCGGCGAGGTCGATGATTTACCCCTATTTCTGCAATGGGAACTCCAAGCTGAGACGCTCGGCAAAGCATTTCCGCATTAACAAAAAACCCGTTAGTTTTGGGCAAGATCGCTCCCAAAATATCTTTACGGAAGACCTTCAAAGCACAATCACAATCTCGTACTTTGGTATTCAAAAGAAATCGAACTAATTTATTATAGCCCCAGGAATAAAATTTCCTCAGAAGAGGATCCTGGCGATTGATTCGAAATCCGCAGACAATTGGGAATTTAAGGGAAATAGGTAAAAGTCGTTCGAGATCGCTGAGATCAAACTGCCCATCCGCATCCGTAAAAGCCACACGGTCATAAAGAGCTGCCTGGAATCCCGTTGATAAAGCGGCTCCATACCCACGATTTTTTGTGTGTTGAATCAGTCGAATGCCAGATCGTACTGCTGCAACCTCTTGAACTTTTTCAGCAGTATTATCCTGACTTCCATCGTCGACCACGATCATTTCGAATTCTTGCACAAATTCGGACAAAGCTTCGTGGATCTCCCCCAAAGTCTCAACAATTCCTGAAGCTTCGTTATAAGCAGGTATTACTAGCGATAGTTGCCAATTCCATTCCCGCATTGTTGACATTCCTCCGCATCGGATTCTCAGCGATCTAAGTTCTCAAACCCGACAACCTTATTACTTTGAGAAGCGATGATTTTTAACTGCTCTTTTTATTATGGCGATGCCAGATTTTTAAGGTCTTGTCAAGCCATACTTAAAATGAGAAATTCATTATTCTATTCAATAATTCTAACGATCATTGACATAAGAAAATGTGGCGACCAGCAAAATTGCTTATCAAGATCTGAAGAAAAATTAATTCGTTAACAATCATAATAATAATTATTTCGAATTGAGTAATTTCTCGATTATTTTTGTGAAAATAATATTTTAATATTGATTTCTTACTGCTCGTGATTTACCATAATCAAGAGGAAAGGTTAATTATATTTCTTATCCTTCCAATTTTTAGGAGTTTTTTTATGAATCGTTTGTCAAACTTTTTGAAAATCCGAAAAGGATTCACGTTAATCGAGTTATTAGTGGTAATTGCAATCATAGCTATATTGATTGGTTTGTTATTACCCGCTGTACAAAAAGTACGAGAAGCAGCAGCTCGCACCAAGTGTACGAACAACTTTAAACAAATGGGTATTGCAACTCATGCTTATCATGATGCTATTGGAAAGCTTCCCCCGCTTTATTCCAATGGTCCAAGTATTTACGGACCTGTTCTCTTTGTTCTACTCCCTTACATCGAGCAAAGTAACCTTTATACAATGAGTGGGGGCAATTGCTACAGTTATATTGTTCAGCCAGATGGGAAAAATCGTACCGCTGCTGAATATCAACAAAAAATGTTTTTGTGCCCTTCGGATGCAACAGGAGATGATACTGGTTTATGGCCGGTAGGTATTCCTAACGAAGATCCAGGTGCTCGTTGGGAATACAGTAATATTGCTGCAAACTTTCAGGTATTTGGGAACCCAAATGCTGGGAATAGCGATCCCACAAATCTTGCTGGAGCATTGACATTGGTTACCATGTCTGATGGCACCTCGAATACCATCATGTATGGGGAAAGATTCAGAACAGCTGGTTATGGCGGCGATTATGCGTCTCTTTGGGGTCACGGTTATTGGAATGTTCCTTACATGGCTGCATTTGCCTATGGTAATCAGTATGGCACGCAAGGGTATACCTCATATGATGGCCTTGGCGGGAGCGTTGGTCCAAGCTCTACCCCCCAACAATTACAACCGATTCCCTTTAATTCTCAAGCCTTCCCCGGTAGAACCCAAGCAATCCACTCTGGTGGGATTATGGTTGCTGGTTTAGGTGATGGCAGTGTTAGAAATATCAATTCTGGTTTATCAGGAACTACCTGGTGGGCCGCTTGTACGCCTCGTTTAGGCGATATGCTTGGTCCAGATTGGTAATAATCTAATAAAAACCTTTTTGTATTTAATTTAATTTTTACATTCAACTGGCTATGCAATCATAGCCAGTTTTTTATTGTCGCTCAGCGATCATTTCAATTAAATATGCTGCTTTTTCACCAGGATACAAATCCGTTAAATGATTTACTTGATTCTCATTGGAACTATCTCTCATTTGTTTAAGTGCTATTTCTGAAGCTTCCTCTTGATTTAATTCATGCCAAACTCTGGATAAATACCAAAGGCTTCTTATTTGATGGGGATTAATTGATTCGGCAAGTTTCAATTCTTTAATTGCTTTGCAAAGAATCGTTTGTTGTTCATATTGCCAATTATCATGATTGACTTTCTCTTTTTTAATTTTGCCAAGCTCCCTTGCTAGTAAATAGAATCCTATGCCTCGATTGAGATGTTCCTGGAAATCGTCGTTCTCTTTCATCGCTATTTCCATTAAGCGAGTATAACAATGGATTTGATGCTTTTGAGCAAGGGGATGTTTCTCAGGAACATTTTTGAGAAAGCTCTCGAAAGTCGATCGAGCCTCTGAATATTGTTCTTGTTTATATAAAAGTTCAGCAAGATAAGCTTGGTAGAGAAATTGATCGGGGTGCGAACTCACATATTTTCGAAGATATAAAATGGCCCCAGCGCGGTCCCCTTTTTCCAATGCTTGCGCAGAAAGGTATAATTCGTCTTTTTCGTCCGTTTCGTTTTCAGACTTGTTCAATTCTTTTGATCGATCTGTTGTTTTTGATAACTTGTTATCAGCATCGTTCGATGGGACTTTATAGATATTGGGTTGTTTAGACTTTGATTGATCGCCTGGTAAATTGAGTTTTTCAACTTTTCTTGAATCTTCCGATGTTGTATCTTTCTGGACTAAGTCTTCTGAACCTTCTTGAGTCCTATCTTCTTTGGAGATGTTTAAAGGGACGAGATTACAACCAATAATCCCAAAGAAACTGAAAGTAATCCATCTTAAACTTAGTTGTGACCATCTATGGTTTTTCAACAACATGGCTAATCCTGTGAAGATATAATAATTATCGTTAAGTTAATAGGTGTATCGAGTAGAGAAAATTAGAGAATATAGCAAAAATAACGGTTTTATGGAATTTGCATGTTAAAAGAGAAAAGCTTTTTGCTTAATCAGGATTATTCTGGAATGGATTGAGGAAATGGAATTCAAGACAAAATTTCGAGTAAAAAATCAATAATTTGAGAATAGATTGGTTTTAAGAGTTTAAGGAATAAAGAATCAAAGATATTTTAAAGAATAGAGCACAAGTGAAAATTTGCTTCAAAATAAATAAAGGTTATTTTGAAGCATAGAATAGGAAATGTAAGTTCAATTATTGTTTCTTCCCTTTTTTGCCTTTTTTCTTCCCTTTTTTGCCTTTTTTCTTCCCTTTTTTGCCTTTTTTCTTTATCTCAGAACTTTGCTTCGTTTGTTCAAAG
The DNA here is from genome assembly GCA_021809185.1 of Planctomycetota bacterium. Classification (GTDB taxonomy): domain Bacteria; phylum Planctomycetota; class Planctomycetia; order Gemmatales; family Gemmataceae; genus JAKBAI01. The sequence goes on along the minus strand of JAKBAI010000019.1, from coordinate 9,408 downwards.
ATTGAGGAGTTCAATTCGGATTTAAGCGAATCCATGTTTAGATTAGAATCAGTAACAACGAATGGATTAGATGCCATAGTTTCTGATATGGTTGAAATCTTTGCTACGGCATTGGGAGTGGATGAACAAAGCAAACCATATCCAATTAGTCCAGAAAACAATACGGAATAGAGAAATTTCATGTTTCCTCCTTTAAAGTAATTGATTTAATCGGGCTTAAGATATTAAACGTATCCATTCCAATAATGTTTCTCCTTAATTGAAAAACTTTTCAATTTACTTTTTATTTATAATTGATAGTCTGCTTTAGTTCTTGTTATTAATAATCAATCAGTTATATTTGAAAAGTTAATTAGGGAATCGACAAATTGATAATGATTTAATTACAGATCAACTTACTAGCAAGGATCAAATAAAAACGCATCGAATTTGGGAAGTAAAAGAAGAGTTGGAATTGATCTAGTATTTTCATCCCCGGATCAAGGATGATAAACCGGAGGATCAGAAAAGGGAAGTCCTCTGGGTAAGAGCAGTTGAATAAGACTTAAGAATCAGAAAGTAGAACAGGGTGGATCCCTTGCAATTCAGTAGAGTAATCCTGAAAAAAATATCTCTTTATATTGGATTCTTGAATTTAAGATGCTTCCGTCGATTGTCTTTAACGAGATGCATAGGCTCAAGAATACCCCAATATTATCAGCACATTCCCCCGCAAGAATTAAATAAAAAGGGAAGATAAGCTTTACTTATCTTCCCAAAAACTTTATCCGAAACTTTTCTTGTTGATCATTTACCAGGACCAAAACTAAATCCAGGAGCACCTCCAAAACCGCCTCCAAATCCACCTCCTCCTCGTCCGCCTCTTCCTCCTCGTCCGCCTCTTCCTCCGCCGCCCCAAGGATTACCGCCACCCATTCCTGGAGGACCACCCATTCCTGGGAACCCACCCATTCTTGGGAACCCACCCATTCCTGGAGGGCCACCTGAAGGGAATGGAAATGAAGCTGGGTTATTTTGTCCAGGAATCGAATTATTCGTGTTACCCGAATTTGTATTGTTTGTTGGAGCAGGGGTATCGAATACGGGTGACAAATTATAAAATTTCATGATTTCTTCGGAGGTTAAGAAACCGTCATTGTTTTTATCAATTTTAAGAAACTCATCAATCGACCGACCATCTCTCCGCCATTCATATAGACCGATTTGACCATCATGATCGGTATCAAGGGAAAGAAACCAATCGGGAATATTTTTAGGAAATTTACCAGCTCGCATTAAAGTAGGTTTTTTAACTTCTGGTTCTTGATCGACGATATCTACAAGATTTATGCCTCCAGCGTTTCCACCGCGAGGGCCACCCATTCCAAACATTCCTCCGCCCCATCCTTGACCGCCTGGATTAGATTTTGAGGCAAGATAGCCCTTAAATTCTCCAGAATCGATTACATTATCGTGATTCGTATCGAATTTGGCATAATCTTTTTTGAGATCTTCACTCATTTCATCTAAGGTCAATTTGCCATCCTTATTTTTATCCATCGCCTTGAATGCGTCATCTCCTGAATTCGAGTCGGATCCAGAACTACCACTAGAGTTCTGTTTCATCCCCGTACGCCAAGTTTCCATTGCTTGGACAAACTGACCTCGGGTTAAAACTTCAGGATTAGATAGACCTGATGATGAGGCAATTCGGTCATAAAACCATTGCCCCTTTGAATCTAATTCTGCTCGCCTAATGACGTCTTTGCCATTGGACATTTTATTGAATGTTTCTTCTGGGGAAGGCATGGTAAAGCCGCCTCGGCCAAAACCGCCGCTACCACCAAAGCCCCCTCGACCTCCTTTACCAAAGCCCCCTCGACCAAAGCCTCCGGACCCGCCTGGACCACCACCCGGGAACTGACTATGTAAAAAAGAGGGAATGATTAGGATGAATGCTAATAAAAGCATCATGAAATATTTAATTCGCATAAACCTACTCCACTAATTACTTATTCTTATAATAACACCCCAGATGTAAATTGCTAACCCTCTTTTTCAAACTCTCATTCTTTCCTCATTCCCATTCGTTTTTATCCGGGTATTTTAAGTGTTTTTATATTTTTTTGCTTCGTTTCTTAGTTTTTTTTAAGATTTGATCGCTTTTTTATCTCCCTTTCACTGATTATCGATCATTTAATTTTAAGACTTCGCAATTAAATCCAATTGAGGTTAGATATTTTATTCATGTAATTGTTATCTAAAACCATCCTCAACGATTTAATTTCAATGATTCGATTTTTTTACCATATTAATTCACGTAAAATTCATTATGATTGCTGTAAAACATTGACATATCAAGAATATATCATATATTAGATAGAAAGGAAACTGTATGACTGATACTAAATTGATTGATACCCCCTTTTCAGCGATCGGTAATACGGAGTTGAAATTAACCCCAATAGACGATTGGCTCGAAGCTGCGGAATGTTTACGAATGATTGCTCACCCTATCCGATTACGGATGATTGAAATCATCTCTCAAGGCCGATTTTCTGTTGGGGAAATAGCTGAACATTGCGGTATTGTCAATCACATGGCATCTACTCATTTAAGACTTATGCAAAGATGTGGATTGCTAGAATCCGAACGATCTGGACGAGAAGTTTACTATGTGCTCATAGAGCCTTGTTTACTCGAAATATTGAATTGTATTTCGAAAAGAAATGGGACAAAAAAGGAATTAAAGGAACATTCTTAAACAATTTTAACTCCTGACCTACTTAAATTTTTTTTCATTTACCATGAGATAGCAAATACTTTAGAATGATCCTTTTTCTATCAACTAAATCTTGTTTTAACCTCACTCAAAAAAATTGTTTGAATTACTTATATCTGTTTTAGTTTCTCTGAGTCAATCTCACCATTGTCCATATTGAGGGATCCGAATCAAAATTGAGGGATCCGAATCAAAAAGAACTATTGAAACCGAATGAAAGAGAAATATGGTTACGACAATTAAACCTGAAGAATTGAAGAAATTGCTTTTTGAGAACAATAATAAACTTCATCTGATTGATGTTCGAACGCCTGGAGAATATCGAGCCGTTCATCTAATCAAAACTGTAAATATCCCAATTGGGGATCTAAATCCTGATCAAATCTTGAAGGAATATCAACCAAACGAACAATCCCCTTTGTATTTTATTTGCAAATCAGGGATGAGGGGAGAACGAGCCTGTGAGCATTTTATTAAAAAAGGATTTTTGCACGTTGTCAATATTCAGGGAGGAACCGAAGCCTGTATCCGAGAACAACTACCTGCGGAATATGGGGAAGGTGGGATGAGTCTGGAGAGACAAGTTCGAATTGTTACAGGATTGTTGATTCTAATGGGTGTAGTTCTCGGTTATTTCCTTGATCCACTTTTTATCCTATTATCTGGAGTTGTTGGTGCGGGACTGGTGTTTGCAGGGGTCACAAATACTTGTGCAATGGGGATGTTGATAGCAAAAATGCCCTGGAATCGTGCAAAAGTATGTTTCTAATACTTTGATATTGGAGCTATGACAAAATTGTCTTCTATTTATTAGTCATTTTTTTCTTAATAATTATTTCAAGAGTAAGTTGTTATCATTGAAGTTTCTCCATTCAAGGATTTAAGAATGAAAATAGTTATTATTGGCGGTGTTGCTGGGGGAGCTTCCGCAGCAGCTCGTCTAAGACGATTATCGGAAGATGCAGAAATCGTTATCCTCGAAAGAGGCTACCACGTTTCTTTTGCTAATTGTGGGATGCCTTATTATATCGGGAATATTATTTCTGAGAGAAAAAAATTACTCGTAACCCCGGTAGAAAGGTTCTGGGATCGATTCCGAGTTGAAACTCGTATCAGAAACGAAGTCATTCAAATTGATCGAGTAAATAAACAATTAGTTGTCAAAGATCTCAAATCTGAAAAGACTTACAACGAACCTTATGACAAATTGATTCTATCTCCAGGGGCTGCCCCTAGCAAACCTCCTATTCCAGGTATGGAGCATTCGCTCGTCTATACTCTTCGAGATCTTACCGATTGTGATCGCATCAAAGAGAAGCTCTCGAAGAATGAGTCACAACATATTGCGATTTTAGGAGCTGGGTTCATAGGATTAGAATTAGCAGAAAACATACTCCATCTCGGCTTAAAATTAACAATCATTCAGAAAATGAAATCGATCCTTAATATTCTAGATCCTGAGATGACCACCCCTTTAACCAAACATCTTAAAGAAAAAGGGGCTCAAATCTTTTTTGATTCAACCATTTCAAAAATAGAAGACTTTTCTGATAGAGAAAGTAAATCCGGGAAACAATTGAAACTCGCTCTATCCGATGGTACTTCTGTTATTGCCGACCTGCTTTTAGTAGGAATTGGGGTAACTCCGGAATCCCAACTTGCTTCTGAAGCAGGTCTAAAAATTGGCTCGAGTGGTGGAATATCTGTTAACAACCAGATGCAAACTTCGGATCCAGATATTTATGCCGTTGGCGATGCAGTTGAAACAATGAATTGGGTGACCGGGCAATCTGGGGTAATTCCATTAGCTGGCCCCGCTAATCGCCAAGGACGAATTGCAGCAAATCATATTTTCGGTCAAAAAACATCGTATCGAGGAACTCAAGGAACCGCCATCGTCAAGATTTGTGATTGGGTAGCGGCCATAACGGGGACAAGCGAATCAGAGCTAAATCGTAGGCAAATCGACTATCATAAGTGCTATACCCACTCCGCGCACCATGCCGCCTATTATCCTGGCGCCAAAATGATGACAATAAAAACTTTATTCTCCCCACTCACCAGGAAAGTTCTTGGTGCTCAGATTATCGGCCAAGAAGGGGTTGATAAGAAAATAGATATTTTTTCGATAGCCATTCAAATGGGAATGACTGTAGATCAGCTCGGGGAGGTTGAACTCGCTTATGCACCTCAGTTTGGGTCGGCCAAAGATCCTGTTAACATGGTCGGGTTTGTAGCAACGGGTATCTTGGATAATACGCATCCCCAAATTACCTGGGAGAAAGTTTTAGAATTGAAGAAAGGGACTTATCTATTGTTGGATGTACGTACAAAAGAAGAATTTGAGAATGATCATATTCCAGATGCTATGCACATCCCTGTTGACGAGCTTCGGAATCGAATCAATGAAGTACCAAATAATCGCCTCCTTGTAACCTACTGCCAAGTTGGACAAAGAGGTTATATCGCAACTCGGATTCTTTTACAAAAAGGATTCTCCGTTAAAAATCTCTCCGGAGGTTTTAAAACTTTTGAACTGTATCGATCGAATTAGGGAAATCTCTTCATTCAAACTGGTTTTGTCGAGAATTTTTCTGGAATCATAACTCTAGAGAAAGTTATAACTAGAAAGTCCTACTCTTCATAAAAAGAATCTCAGTTAAAGGGGTGATTTTAATTGCTTTATGATTAAAATCACCCCTTTAACTTATATGATTTAAATATGTTGATATTGTTTCTCCCGCCTTAACTACAAGCTATTTTTACATAGGTATGAACATGGGGAAGAACCCGGTAATTCCACACAAAGCCCGGACCTTCCAATCGCCAGAAACTCCAAGGTTGGTTTTTTGATGTTTTCTCCCCTTCATAGCCTTCGTTATAGAATGCCAGAGAAATTTTTTCCATTCCACCAGATTTTTTGATGATGGCCATTACTTCATCAACATCTTCACTTCGAAATGGAGATAAAATGGCTTTCATGACCTCTTTGATTAGTCCTTTTTGATCTTCCCCTAGTTCCGCGATATGGACTCCTGGGTGATCTTTTTGTTCTGGATGAAGCGTTATCGATTTTTTCCCTTCTCCAGGATTCCCCATCGTGATCAAAGCTTTCATCCGCTGTTTTTCATCTAAGGCATCAAAAACTTTCATTACCTGTTTTGTCTGATAATTAAAGATATTTTTATCGCTATACCCATTGGGGGTATGACCATAATAAATGGGACCACCGAAAGCGATACAATCCTTAAAATTTCCGTCACATCGGATCGTTAAATGATGACCGGTAAATAGAAAAGCATAATCTCCTTTAATAGGATCCCCAAAGAAATTAGCCCCGCAATTCCCAAATGATTTACTGGCATCCCAAGTTCCTCCTCGAGAAATTTTTTGATACCCTTCTTCTCCAGAGGAAATCGCTTTAACGATCCGCTGAATCAATTCGATCTGTTTCGAATTATAGACCTTATTAATAACCACATTCAATGCTCGATTGGGGTTGACGCTCAACCTTTTTGGATCCTCAAAAGTTAGACAAACTGCTTTTTTTTGCTCATCGGATAGAGTAGTATAAAGCTCTTTAACAATTTCTTCGGCAGGATTCGCTGTTCGGGTCGATGGTTTTGGTCCTTGTTTCCCATCTAAAGGAGAGAGCAAGGATTCCGCGGCATTGGCTTCCGTTAAATTGGTCAACGACGCGACCTCACCAAGTGCAATCGCTGTTCCCATAGTTCCAAGTGTAGATTTACTTATCGATTTGAAGAAGTCTCGGCGATCATAATTGGATGTTTCACATTCAGGGCACTGATTAAATTGAGTATTCATCTGTTGGTTCATTGTAGCCTCCAAAATCAGGATGAAAGTGATGAAGTACCACTTCCGATTATTTTATTCTCTTACAATTTGAGGTTAAGTAAAGAGCAAAAATTAAAAATAATAAAACTTTATACCTTTTTTTCGAAATTGAATTTATAAATTCAATTCAAATCTAATGTCAATGAATTGTTCGATTGAATCGAAATAACCTGAATACGGTTCATTAAAACTCAATGATGAAGTTAATTTGTAAATCCAATTAACTTCAATTTGTTTATAAAATCGAACGATGAATCATTATACCGACTATTGCTTAATAATCTTACTCCGCCTTCGATTCCGTTTTTGAATTCTTGAATTATACACTTCTCCGGGAAATCGCTTGAAATGTTAACAGACCATCCCAGCTCCAAACCGGGCACCAAACCAAAGGGCGAAGCTAGCCTGGATTGTAGAACTCTATTGTAGAACTCTATTGTAGAACTCAGATTCTAAATGGCAGTCGATTACTTCTATTCGAACGATTACCTCTCAGCAAACTGTCTAACAGAAATCTACGCCTAGTTTCAAGACAAACGAATTTCTAAAAGGCAAGGCAATCGGCGTGCGTAACCAATCCGATTCTGAATTGAACAAGTACCTTTCTTAGACAAGAAACACAATTCTAGTGATTCGCCCTCGAAGACATAGGAGAAATCGGCAAGTCGAGAAATAGTCATTTGAGTTGCTCCTCTTTGAACGATTAGCATAAAAAGTCTATCCTAAGGTGATGATCTCGGATCAATTCATTACAGGGGTTGCCCCTACCCATTTTTGTTGCGATGGTGGTTGCCAACGACTATAGATAGTTTGATAGACACCCTGCAATATCGCTATAATTGGCTATTTAATCCTAAACGAATGATTGTGATGGGCTACTCTGCTAACGTGCCCAAAATAATTTTAATGGTGAATTAAAATATTTTGGAAAGGACTAATTATACCTAATTTGTCAATGAGAACAATTAGTGCTAAAATGAATGATTGAATCTCGCAAAATTTCGTTTGTTCTGTTTTCAGAAATGTGTTAGACTATTGTGATTATGTTTATTGATATTTGACTGTAAAACTCAATTAAGTTTCATAGGATTGAAAGCTATGATACAATAATTGAGTGTGAGTATTTTGTTCATTTCAAGAACGAATAGTTTTCCAAAAAGAAATAGAGGGTTTCTTATGGAATTCTAAAATTATCTTGATCAATGGAAATGATTCCACAAGTACTAATAATCGGAGATTTCAAGGATGATACATCGAGATAAAAAATTCCCGAATCAAGGACAAAACAGAATCTTTTTGAATTGTGAATCGTTAGAGTCGCGCGAGGTTCTCAGTTCGACAGTTCCGATTGCCTCTCCTATGGAATCGGTTTCTGTGGCTCCCGTAGAAATTTCCGGCCCCTTGATATCCGGGCCCTCAAGCTCCGGGCCTACCAATGGCACACCATCAGGATGGAGCACCTGGTCTAATTCTGGATTAGGATCGATATATTCAACAAATCCTGAAAGTAGTTCCGGATTGAATTTTGTATCAACCGGGATATCGAGTTCTGCCGCAAGAGCTTGGATAAAGACCACCACTTCCGCCGATGTCGCTGTTTCCGCTCAAATCAATGTAAACTCTCTGATACCCGTTGGGATCATCGTTCGCGGGAGCAATTTAAATACCAATACCCCTACCTATTATTCTGCAACGATGACACGCGGTCTTGATATCGAGATTCAAAAAACATTAGATGGAGTTACATCAACTCTAGCGATACTTCATAGCAAACCCTATATAACATCTACCTTCATAACTCTAGGTCTATCGGTTCAAGGCGATCAACTCAGTGTTTCGATTCAGAGTCCTACTACTCAGTTGTGGCTAGATCATTCAGGAAGCTGGCAAAGTACCCAACAAACTGCCATTCAAGTAAATGATAACTCGATAACTACCGCAGGCGAAGTGGGATTATTGCGTCAAAATCTTTATGCGGGGTCGGTTTTAATAAACCAATTTTCAGAACAAAATTTAACAAGTTCTCCATCAACCACGAACAATAATTTACAACCGAATATCCCTCAAAAAATACCGTATATTCGGATTGCGCAGCTCGCTTATGGATCGACACCATTGGATTCCGCAAGCCAACAGCTGTTAAGGTCCAAGGTCGATCTAGTGATACCGAACACATCCCTGTTAAACCAAATTTCATCGATTTCCCCAACAACTCCGTCTCTGATCTATGTAAATTTTTCTAATCTTTATGGATCCTTATTAGCAAGCTGGGTACAGTACGCAACTAGCCATGGAATCGATCCAGAATCGGCATTCTATCATGTTTCTAAACCAACGGCGTGGACCGGTTCGAGTCCTTCCTCGATTCCGGTATCTTGGTTTTGGAATGTGCAACTCGGGCCCTCGAATTTGAGTACGAATGGCAGATTCACGTATCTTTCAGAAGCAGCTCACAATGGGACAAAATCGGTCATCGGGGGGATCAATCAATCTTTATACATAGGTTATGTCGAACCATTTGCACAAATCAATTTTCAAATCCAGACCCCTGCGAGTGGTAACTGGCAAGGGGTTCTCGAATACGCAACAAAAGTAAATTCGAGTGGTCAGCCTACAGATTGGTCGACCTTGACCACAGTGAGCGATAGCACAAGCAATTTTCGCAAAAATGGATCGATTCAATTCAATCCCCCTGCGAATTGGCAAATGAGCACAATCAGTGGTTCCACATCCCCGTTATACTACATAAGATTAAGAACAACTCAAGGAAGTTCCGCTAATGCTCCCGTAGT
>JAKBAI010000223.1 GCA_021809185.1 Planctomycetota bacterium | reverse complement strand
AATTAAATATTGTATCTATCTTTTTGTCGAATCTCCCCTTGGAGACAATAAAAGGAGTGTTTGGATGTACTGAATTAAACTCCCTGCAGTTTGCATTCTGATTGGGAACTGACAATGATAATCCAAACATAACCGAAGCGATGATTCTTCGATTCATCTTTCTCAGATGCATCTTTTGGCATCCCTCTTAAAATTAGTCTAAGTTTTTGATTATTATCGTCAATAGTTGTTTCTTAACATGACCAAGATCTATCCTAGCTTAACTATTTTTTTGAAACTCCAGTTGCCGAAGCATTTAAGAAAAGAGATTATGGATTTACTTGAATAAAGAATTAAAAGGATTGAATCAATAAATACACCTTTAAGGATCGAAAAAATAAGAATTCAATTAGCTTTTCCGCAAAACTCAAATGGGAATCTGAATAAAATGAAAAGAATTAGGCACGGATCGATCGCCAGATAGGAATCGCTAAAATCCCTCCCAAAGTGGGTGCGAGTAGATAGATCCAGAGATGATTAAGATGATTGGAAATCAGTGCAGGAGCAAGGGACCGAGCAGGATTCATCGAAGCCCCACAGATAGGACCGGCAAACATCGCTTCTAACCCAATTACTGCTCCGATAGTAAGAGAGATCATTGATTTTCCACTTGCTCCTCCTTGACCTCGGCGATCAGTCAATGAAAAAATGACTAGAACCAGAAACCAAGTAAGGAGAAGTTCTAAAATAAACGACTGGAGATCACTCCCAGCTGGATTGGTTGAGCCTAAGTACTCATCCTTTGGAAATAAGATTCGTAACAAGACGCTCGCAGAAATCGCTCCAGAACATTGGGCCAGTATATAAGGAATCGATCTGGATTTGGTGAATTCACCAGCTAAAGTTAAGGCAAGAGTAACCGCAGGGTTGAAATGAGCACCCGATATGTTTCCAAACGTTTCAATACCAACAAAGATGATCAAACCGAAAGTGATGGCAATACCAACATGGGTAATTACCCCGGTTTGATTTTGAATTATAATAGCGCCAGTTCCTGCAAGAACCAGCATGAAAGTACCCCAAAACTCCGCAAACCAAGCCTGTCTTTGGAAATCGATTTTCATTTCATTAATTCTTAGTAATTTCCTGTGTTCTATTTTCAAGCATGCTCGAAGATTCGAGCGGTAGTCTCTATTCGATCTTAATTTACTAGGATGGCAAAATTATTCCATCCTACTTTCTTAGGATTAGAAAGGAAAGCAATATTGATTTTCATAATAACTTGATTTTAAAGATAAAAAAAGCAAACCAGATATTCCGGTTTGCTTTAAGAAAAATTTCTTGGTAAAAGAGATCGGTTATTTATGAGCCAATTCTTTTTCAACTGCTTTGATTAATTCATCGGACATGGGATCAACTTTGGAAACAAAACGTCCAACGACTTTGCCTTCGCGAGAAATTAGGAATTTTTCAAAATTCCATTTAATATCTCCAGAAAAATGTGGATTCGTATCTTTCGAAGTCAAAAATTTATAGAGGTCACAAATTCCAGTCCCTTTGACCACGACTTTACCCATCATCGGGAAAGTTACGCTATAGTTAGAAGAGCAGAATTTTGCAATTTCTTCATTCGTTCCAGGTTCCTGTTTACCGAATTCATTTGCAGGAACACCAATAATCACAAGCCCTTGCTTGTTATATTTTTCATAAAGTTCTTCCAACCCTTTATATTGTTTTGTAAAACCGCACTTGCTAGCAACGTTGACAAAAAGAACTACTTTTCCTTTGAACGAGGCTAAATCTACGTCCTTACCATCAATCGATTTCATCTTAAAGCTTAAAGGACCGTGCATTGGATCGGCTCCTTGAACACCAGAAAGTAAACCAAAACCTATCAGACAAACAGCGAGAGAAGTAAAACATCGAATCATTTTCGAATCTCCTTGAATTAGAGTTATATCTTATTATTACAAGACGAACAAAAAAAAGCCATGATTCAATCATTTTTTTCTTTATTCTCAAAAACATATTTTTATTCTCAAGAACAATTCTTCTTTAATAGATCGAGCAGAGATCGGAGGATAAAATCATCGGTAGGTAAGCTGGAAGTTACGACCTGTCGTAACGGAATAGGAATTTCATCCATTCGATAAGCGGTTCCGCGCTCATGAATTCCATAAATCGCCGTCGAAAACGATACTTGAGGGGATATAAGTCCTGGAATATCGTGATCCATTTCAGAAGCATTTAAGGTAATCAAAGGGATTTTTTTAAGCCAAGCTAAGCTGACTTCGGAAAAATCTCGGATTGAATCACTGCCAATTAAAATCGCTAGGTCAATTTCTCGCCTTTCGAGCATTTTCATCGCAGAAAATTCACCGGGCTGATAACGAGGATACCCTCTAGAATAATTAACGGCAAACGGAAATCCACTTTGCCAGGTCAAAACACTATCTGCACCTGCGACATCCCCTAACCGCCTCATTCGTTTTGCATAAAAACGAGTGAACTGGTTTAATCGGCTGGTAAGACTCAAAATTGCTTCTACATTGCGATGGCCGTGCCCGCGTTGAGTGAGTTCCGATCCAAAAAAAATGATCCCAAATTGGCAAGATTTCATCTCTGCGATCAGCTCACTTAGCTTTTGATCCAGCGAATCTGTCAACCAAGCAGGCTTATTTATCGAAATCCCTTTAAGTTTCGCCTTCAAAATTTGCAGTATTTCCCAATCACGAGATTCTGGGATCGAAATAAACTGATTTGCCATTAATTTTGTTTGATTCTCTTTATTATCAACGACGATTATTTTTGGTTTCTTTTCGTGGGGAGAACGAAATAGTCCCGGTGCAAGAACATAGCGTTCGATATGCCTTGGATGAGTTTTGAGAGGATCAGAAGCCCAGTAGATTACCAGATCGGCTCGATTTTTTACTTCCCCCAATGAGCAAGTCGATTCCCCAACACGTTGCATGGCAATTAAAGACTGAGCATGTCCCGTACTTGCAGTGGTATCGATTGTCGCACCGACAAATTCTGCCAAAGCGATCGCTTGCCGCTGACCTTCGGTTGTACTTCGAGACAAGCCATATATTAATGGATATTTACAGACAGAGATAAGCCTAACCGCCTCTTCGAGACCTGCTTCAAGCGTTGCAGGTTTTCCGACGACTTTTGTACTAGTTGCCCTGGTCTCTTGTTGAGAACTAAGAGATTGGCTCGTTAATTTGGAAAACCAACGATTTGCCATGTCACAGGCTTTATCGATTTGAATAATCTCATTCCGAGATGTAAGAATCTGCAAATCATCACATACACAACCACATAAAGTGCAAGCAACCGATTTGTGGATAGTGACATCAGAAACGGCATTTTCAAGATTGGCATTCATACTCACAATTCCAAAAAGAAATGACTTTAGAGACCATTATACGTGATTAGACTCCATTTTAAGGTAACTGAATATTTTTCAATTCGAACCGGAGGGGAATATCGCGGATGATGCTAGGAGTTCTATACTCCAACTTCCACCCCTGCCAATCTTTCTTTATTTTATTCAATCGAGCTGTTTTAAGATGATATGTTAGTTGATCACCATTACTCTCAAAAGAATCGATCGGGATTTTTGTTCCACTAGGATCGATTAGAATCAGACGATTTTTGTCTAACCAATATGTTTCAAAACTCTCAAAAGAAGCATTTTCCTTTGGGTAAGATAAATGAATAGAAAAACTGGTAAAGCTTGAATCGCTTTTGATTTCCGTTAGTTCAAATCCTACTTGTTTTTGTTCTTTCTTTTCAGGTTTATTTATATCGGTTTCACGAAAGAGAAGCAACTCTTGGCAACCAGTGACCATGAGTTCTAGTTCTAATCGATCGATCTGTTTGGACTTTCGAGTCAAGCCTTTGAGAGGAATTTTAAGCGTATGCTGGTACCCGCGCACCATGGAGGGAGTCTTATGATATTCAGAAACCAATTCGGTTTGATTATTATCTTTACCACCTAGTAATTTCAATTCATCGACACGAAACATTTCGTATTTCGGCTCCCAAAATAATTCGCAAATCAACTCATAAAGGACTTGACCATCCTCTAAACTCTTCTGGCAACGAATCTCTTTGGCTTGCAGAATAAAAGAACCAGTAATCGAACGAATTCGCGTGAATCGCTTTTCTGCATTAAAAACGATTTTTGCCCCTTGAGCTTTCCAATCAAGATCGCGTTTACAAACCTCACCGATGTCGATCATCATCTCCCAAAAATCGATAGCTCCTCGATAAGGGATCAATTTATTCAAATACTGATCTTCCAACATAGGGTTAAATTCAATCAAATATCCCGTCTGTTGCCGAATGGTTCGAAGGGCAGAAGAAACAGAGACCTCTTTCTTGAGATCGATTTTTGTTGGAAGAAAAAATCGATCTCTTTTGGTCTCTTGGAAGATAACATTGTTTTTTGAACATCGATTCGAAAACCGATCATAGGATAGGTAAATAGTATCGAAATAGTTATTTGTTATTTTGTTCTTCCTTAGAGTTCGCACCGTTAAAGTTTTGCTCGAATCGGTTTGCAAAAAGTCAGAAGTGATTTGTAAGTGCCGTTTTGAATTTTCCTGCAAGGGTTCATTGGAATCGAAGGGAAACAAAACCGATCGAAAAACGAATCCAGCAATTAGAACTACGACTGGCCACGAGAAATCCCTATAACACAGATCCATTCTCATCTACTCCGCAAGCGCTACTCAACATATTCTCCATTTAGGTATTCTAAGAATAATTCATTTATAAGCGATGGTAGAAATAACTTTAACTAAGAACTTGCTCGGAGAGTAGATTACGTTTGGTTTGAAAGAGAAAAGGAACCATTGAATAATAAATGAGGCATCAAAAATGATTTAGAAAATGACTTTCAGAAGCTATTTAATTTTCATAAAGGCACGAAATATCCTGACAACAATTTTTTCTATTAACACTATATAAATATTGGGCGATAATCGATTCACTCTTTCGAACGAAATATCTCCTCTATTTATCTTTAGGTTCTAATTTGGGTTTAGGTTTCAACAATTTGTTGAAAATTTCTGGATCAAATTCATCCTCTGGATCGGTTTTAGGATGATCTTTCTCGTAATCTTTGCCAAAACCATTCGCTGATTCGGAAGGATTTTTTGGACCGCCTTGCTGAGTCGAAGGATTAGCCGAATTTGTATTGCTCTGTGTCGATGGCATATCTTCATTGCCTTTATTCATCTCTTTAGAACCTCGATTTTTATTCGGTTTCCGATCAGCGAATTGATTAGACTCAGCTACTAAATCGAGATCATCATCCGATTGCTCGATTGCGGAATAAACCCAAGCCTCGAGGATCTGATAAGCCTTTTGCTGCGTTTCGTTTAATGGGCTTTTAGCACTATTGCCATGAGGTGAAATGGCCTTGATAAGTAGAGGACTATTACGGACATTTTTGCGATCGATCTGCTTCAGGACAAAATATAAATTTTGCAAAGAAACCAAGCGATTTCCACCAACACTGCCAACATAGGCAAGTTTCATCCCTTGGTTCGAGCGATTTTGGTGACAGCTCAGACAAGTATTCATCAATAGAGGTTGCACTCTTTGAACAAAGGGGGCGAAGGCAGCATTCTTGAAATCATTAGGAAGGACTATTGGCGGTAGAGGTTCTACTTTTACTGTTTGAGGTTCGGAAGGGGTCAATTTTTTTGGGTTTTTGGGCTGTATTTTTTCTCTCTCGAGCATCGATTCGATCCCTTTTATCATGGCCATTGCTTGCCGATTTTTGGGATCCAAACGAGCTGCCTGTTTTGCTTCGATTAGGGCTTCGGCTTTTAATTCATTAAGTAAACACCAGCGCGATAAACGCAATCTTTCATCGATGTCATAAAGATTGGCATATTTTTGCATTATTTTCCAAGCTTCTTGTTTGTTCTCTACCAAAGCAATCACTTGATTTTTTGGAAGAGTGACCGATGAATTATTATTTTTGACGATGAAGTAATCCCCCTCCCGTTCGATCTCCCCTTCCACAAGTTGATAATTGTTTAATAACAAGATTTTCCCTTTATTCGCTAATCGGCTATTGTTATTGGAATCCAAAATGGTTGTTGGAATCTTATTTTCCTCCGATTTTTGCTGATCGGAAGAAACAAAAGTAAAATTCTTTTTCTGGAATTCTGAATTAGGGACTGGAATTAATGGAGGATTTCCATACCCTATGGCAAATGAATAATTAGAGGAAATAGGCCCTAATATTCCTAGACAGCAATCGATCATTAACACAAATAAAAAAAGTCGGAACGTTTTCATTCCATGCCAATAATCCAAAAGAACTGAAAAGTCAATCGATTTTCTTATGCGGATTTTACATAATTCCTTGCCCATTCCGCGATCTTTGTCAAACCCTCAGTCGTTGAAATTGTCGGATTATAGCGGAGATCTTTTCTAGCAGCCTCGATGGAAAACCAGTGCGAATAGTTAAGTTGATGAACCGAAAATCGAGTTAATTTTGGTTCTCCAAGAAATGGAAAAATCGAATGGATAAATTCCATCAATGTGGCAAGATAATAAGCTTGGGTACTAGATATCGATCGGGTAATTTTCGTTAAGCCTGCTAATTCGATAATCTCATTGATAAAAGACCAAAGCGAAACAGGTGTCCCTTGCGATATAAAATAGGCTTTACCAATACAGTTTGGATTTGACTCGAGAGCACGATATGCATCGATATGAGCCTGAGCTGCGTTATCTATATAGGTTATATCGACTAAATTATTTCCATCACCAATTCGAAGTAACTTCCCCTTTTTAGCTCGATCCAGCACTCTGGGCAGAAGATGTGGGTCGCCTGGTCCCCAGATGAGATGAGGACGAAGAGCAATCGTTTTCACATGAGATTGATTATTATTCAAGACTGCCCTCTCGGCCAACATCTTACTATAGGCATAATTAGAATAACGATGGGTACAGTAGGGTATATTTTCATTCACCCCGGTCAAAGATTCCTGAGAATGAACCACACTAGGGGTCGAAGTATAAATCAGTTTTTCTATCTTCAGCTCGTTACAAATTCGCAATACATTCAACGTTCCTTGATAATTGATGCGATAATATTCTTTATAATTCCCCCAGATACCTGCCTTCGCAGCAACATGAAAAATGGCTTGACAATCCTGAGCCGCTTTTGATAGCTTTTGATAGTCGGTTAAATCTCCTGGAATCGATTCAACCCCCATTTTATCTAACTCCGAGTACCGGGACCGAGAATAATTGATGATCGGAACCGATTCTGCGGATGCCTTTAATAATTGAATGATGCGCTGACCGAGAAATCCGCCTCCTCCAGTTACCAATATTTTTTTCATAAGATTTATCTTTAAAGTAGTTTAATTTACACTTTCCGATTTTCGCGCCATATTTATGTATTTACTTGTTTATGGAATTACTTGCTCTCGTTATTCGTTCGGGAGATTCGTCCGGGAGAGAGGTGCTATAGATTGTGTTATAGATATTTTAGTCGAAAAAACAGGTGGATAGGAGATCGAGTTCAATTGTCGCATCGACTGTTCGAGTGCTGATCGTATTTTTGGCAAAGCCCACCGAGAGAGAAGCTTGCGATCGATTTTGGAATTGTGCCGCTTATCGGTTGGGAATTTCTCAAAAAGAACAAAGTGGACAATCTCTTTGGTATGAGGAAATTTATTACCGTGCAGCTTGAGTTCCTCAATCAAGACCGCTCTAGCTCGTGAATTTTCAAATTCAGAGTTTGCGCGGATACATATAACCGGGATTGTACCATTTTCGAGAGGAATACCAATTAATGCCGATTGGAGAACCCCAGGATATGCATTAAACACCCCTTCGCAGGGCGTGGTAAAAAGCGTACCCGACGCTGTTATTACCCGTTCACTTTTTCGCCCGCAGAACCAGATTCGGCCCAACTCATCAAAATAGCCGAGATCCCCCATCCGATGGCGAATCGTTTGCCCATTTGGCATTAGAATCTTCGACTTTTCATTCTCGTGCAAGAGCTTGAAATAACTAGAAGTTACCTGATCTCCACAAACGGTTATTTCGCCAATTTCCCGATCCTCAGCAAGCAATTGGTCGTTCCAGAAATCGATCCCTTGGTCTGTAATCTTGATTATTTTGACGTCAGTCACTGGAGCCGGTTTACCGACACAAACCCCCGCCCCAACATCGGTCCACTGCAAAGTTTCGTGGAGGATTACTTTACTTCCTATTGAAGCGATCGGCAAAGCTTCGGTGGCTCCGTAGGGAGTGTATATTTGTGTGTGCTCGGGCAAGCTGGGTTGCAATTGCGATAGGATACGGTTCTCGGCAGGTGCCCCCGCCGAAATAACCCGCTTTAAACTAGATAACTGAAGATGTTTACGTTGCGTATATTTTCCGATCCGATCGAGCAAAGCGGGAGATCCGAACAGATTCGTGACCGCAAATTTTTGTATAGGGGTAATAATCTGCACCGGATCGACGAAACCGGGTCGGGTAAAATCCATTTTAGGGATGATCGTAGTCATGCCTAAAGCAGGTGCAAATAACGCAAAGAGAGGAAATGTACAAAGATCTGGCTCCCCCGGTTCGATTTGATACAACTCTTTCAAGAGTTGTATCTGTCTCAAAAAATGTTTTTGCGAGTATTCGACCCCCTTACATGGCCCTGTACTACCGCTCGTAAATAAAAGTGCCGTCACCGATTCATTGGAGAGCTGAAAAGGATGATGGTCGGTCGAGCTGGAATAATTTAAGTAAGGACCACGCTGGCTATATTTTGCATAGCTGCGCTCGATACCCCCCATCGATTTCGAAGATTTTCCAGCCGATCGAATCGTAATTCGGACCGAATTCGAAGCCCATTTAAAGAGTTTTTGCGCAAGCGTTGCTTTAGCTACTCCTATCAATGCTGCCGGTTGAACAGGTTGTAGCACCGCGCGCAT
>JAKBAI010000222.1 GCA_021809185.1 Planctomycetota bacterium | reverse complement strand
GGCAGATGGCAGTAGGCAGTAGGCAGAGAAAGAAGAGTTGGCTGGGAAAGTAAGTAAGCAGAGGACAGAGAGAGAAGGATAGAGTAGGAAGAGAAAGAAGAGTTGGCTGGGAAAGTAAGTAAGCAGTGGAGAGAGAAAAATAGGAAATAGACAATAGGCAGAGAAAAGTAGGTAGGGAATGTAAGTATTCAGATAGCGGTAGACAGAGAAAAGTACGCAGGGAAAAGAACACAGTAGGCTGGAGAAAAATACTCAAAGTTTCAGCATGGTCGCAGCACATTTCAAGAAATAGAAATAAGCTTTTGGTAATAGAATCCTCACAAGATGCAACCAACTCTCTATTTACTCCATTCTTCCAACTGCCTACTGCCATCTGCCTACTGCCTACTTTCCTAGCCATCTGCCTACTGCCTACTTTCCTAGCCATCTGCCTACGCCCCCTAACGATCAAGATGAAACATAATCATGGCAAAGTCAAACCCCTTCCAAGATGAACATATTGTTATTACGGGCGCATCCAGTGGCATTGGCAAAGCAGTGGCATTGGCTTTAGCACCGCTCCATTGCAAAATCGGTTTGATTGCCCGCAGGCAACGAGAATTAGAATCGCTCGCGGAATCGATTCGTGAGCAAAAAGGAACCGTCGCTTTTGCTATTGCTGATGTAAGTAACCGCCAAGAATTACAGCAAGCAATCGCTTATCTGCGCGATCAGCATGGCCCAATCGATCGGCTCATCGCCAATGCCGGTGTTGGTACTCCAACATTAATCGATCCAATCAATATCCATGATGTTGAAACGATGGTTCGCATTAATTTGATGGGGGTAATTTACTCGATCGAAGCCGTTTTGCCCGAAATGCTCGCCCGCAAAAAAGGTCATATTGCCGCAATCTCCAGTTTAGCCGCTCTTGCGGCGTTACCCGGCGAAGGGGGTTATTGCTCGAGTAAATCTGCGGTGAATGCTTTTATGACAAGCTTACGACTTCAGCTGCGTGCTTGTAACATCCCCCAAAATCGAAACGGAATCGCGGTTACTACTATCTGCCCTGGGTTTATCGCAACCCCAATGACCGATATTATTCAAGAACCGATGCCATTTCTACGGTCGGCAGATCAAGCGGCTAAACATATTCTATATGCCTTACGCAACCGGAAAAGATTCTATGCTTTCCCTTGGCAAATGGCCTGGTTGACCCGCTTACTCCCCTGGCTCCCCGATTGGCTTATCAGCAAAATATTTCATAAACATCTACAAAATCCCCCTATGATGAAAATCAATTAACTTCGTTAGCCGTTCTCGCCAATAGACCATCTTGTCTCAGAGATCTCTCTTAGCTTAAAATCAAGGAATATTTAGCTACGGAGATCGCAGAGAAGGGAATCCTTCGGTCTACAGAAAAACAAGAATAGAATCTGATCGAAGAGATAACCAATTTGCATAATAATGAACTTATCTTTGCATTTCGCCGTGAGTTTCGTGTTTCTGTGGCTAAAAATTTATAGATTCCCATCATGTTTCTGAATTGGGGACAGGCTCTTAGAATTCGATGGCAATCGTCATTTCGATTTTCCGATTCGCTCTTCACGGATGCTATAGATCGGCACATTTTGCACTCGTGAGGAGGTTATTAATTCTGCTAATATCCCTATACAAAAAAGTTGCGCTCCTAACAGCATAGCCCCAAGAGAATAGGGAAGCAATGCCCGTTCGTGCAACGGCTCTAGATTACTTTCAGGATTGAATAAGCGGATGAACCAAGTAATGACCAGATAAACTAAACCAAGACCCCCCAAGCCACCAATAAATAATCCTAAACTACCAAACAGATGTTGTGGGCGTGTGCCATAACTCGTAAGAAATTGGACCGTAAACAGATCGAGAAACCCCTTTGCGAATCGGCGAAAACCGTATTTCGATCTACCGAATTTTCGAGGCCGATGATGGATTTCTCGTTCACCGACACGAAATCCCTTTGCCGCTGCTAGAACGGGGATGAATCGGTGCAGCTCACCGTAAAGAGGTAGGTCTTTGATTACTTCCACTCGATAGGCTTTCATACCACAATTGTGATCATGCAGATAAACCTTTGTCAAATAACTTACAACCAGATTGAACAATCGGCTTGGGATTACTTTGTGCCATGGATCGTAACGCACCCGTTTCCAACCACTGACCAGATCGTACCCTGAGTTCAGTGTTTCCAGCAAATGGGGAATTTCTGCCGGGTCATCTTGTAAATCTCCATCCAGAGTGACAACAATCTCCCCATCCACACGGTCAAAGGCTACCGCGAGGGCAGCAGCTTTACCAAAATTTCGGCGAAAGCGAATGGCGTGAATTCGCTCATCTTTCGCTCTAAGCCGATCGATGATTTCCCAGGATCGATCGCTACTGCCATCATCAATCACCATAATCTGGATTGAATAATCTTGTTTCGTAGCGACCGCGCAAATCTCTTCATAGAGCTGTTCCAGACTTTGCTCTTCATTACAGATCGGAATTACCAGCGATAATCTAGGCTTATCTGCTGTAAACTGGGGAGATGGTACCCCCGCGATTTCTGAAGTCGGGGTAGAAAGAGATCCGAGAACCGGAAATTCGTTATCATCGTGGAGATTAGTTGATTTCATGCGTGGTCACTATTGAGGTTTCAGGGGAGATCGAGGAAGGGGAGGCATCCCCGCTCGATTCCGATTTCTTTTTGGAGAACATCAGGAGAGAAAAAGCTAGGATTAATTCTGCAACGGTCCAGATGAGGCGGACTAATAATACGGTGATGACCGCATAGAAATTCGACTGTTCTTGATCGTAGATCGGTAGTAGTTCCTGGGTCAAAAAGAGTTGCAAAATCAATTCGCGCACCCCGCTGCCTGCCGGCATGAATAGTGCTGCGAAACCCAGTACATAAGCGAAAGCAGTTATACCCGTCAAGCGCAGATAAAATCCACTATCCCAGGGAGGGATCTGCGGCAGCACCGCACACAACCCGCAATAAATGCTAATGCCCAGCAGAAACCAGCCAATACTGGTTTGGCATAGCCCGCGCAAGATCAACGAAAAAGTTATTTTTGGTAATAGCCCTGGATAGTCTCGAAAACGCTTTTCTATCATTTTGCGAGCGAAGGCAACTAAGATAATCAACCCTAGAGGTAAACCGCTTATCGGGAGTAGCCAGTAGAGCGGTTGCGAAAACCCTAACCGTTCCGTTTCTAGAAGGGGCAAGATAAGAATGCCAACAAATGCACCACTTGCCATGGATGTCAATGTTTCCAATGTCACCAGAATAGCAATTAAAACTTGCTGCGATTTTTCTGGTTTAAGCATTCTTGTCCTGAGAAGAACTACCCAGATTTTACCAGGGACATATTTGCCAAATTGGCTGATAAAATAGGCACTCAAAGCTAGGCTTCGCGGTTTCTCCAACCCCTGGCTTTGTAGCAGCTTGAATCCAAATAGCCCCCAAAGACTGTGCCCGCATAAATAGCTCAATGCCATTGGGATCGTCCACCACCATCCAATCGTAAGCGGTTTTTCCCATAATTCCGGTTTACTCAATATTCGATAAAAATAAGATGCGATCACGGCTCCGATTCCGATCGGGATTACTAAACGAACCAACCCTCGGCTGAGTCCGCGCAACCAACTATTCTTCTGATATAGATCGTAACCATAATACACAATTATATAAAATGGCAGAATCGGCAGAGTTGACCATCTTGGTAACCTGTGATTTTTACTCATAGTACTTCAATATAGCAACTCCATTTCTTAAATTCATCCCTCAAATTCACTCGCAGCGGCTTTATTCTCAAAAACGACCTTTTCCTAGGTTTCTCATTTACTCTTTGAGAAATTTCTTTGCTTGCAACAAGAAAACAAAAATCGGATAATCGATCGTCTCTGAACCTGTGCATCAAAGATCCTTTCGATCTTTTTTATCAAAATATTTGTGAATGGATTGCGGATTCTCTTGCGCTTCTTTTGATTACTTCCCTAGTTTAAGAATAACTTCAGAGTAGATTATCCGAGGTTCCTACTGGTTCTTTACATTCTAATTAGTTACAATAATCAATAGAGTTTGTTCTTCGGTTCCAAAATCATACCGATGGCTCTATTTTGATCTTGGAAAAGATCGGTTTAAAGATAGTTCCATGGTTAAAAATATAAACTTGAATGTAAAACCGAGCTAAAATTTAGATTATTATTAGATGATGGTAGATGATGATCTAGTCAAATATCAATAAACTGCATTTCGGTATGTATCGATATCGAAATTAATTGAAGAGTTAATAGGCGATTGAGGTACTCGGTTAAAATGGGTGAGCCTGAAACATTCATGACTATTAGAATGAAATTGCCAACGAATCGAATTCATTGAAATTATTTAAACAGATATGATTCACATAAGGGATTGACATCCGAAAGTAAGTTCCACCATGAAAATGAATACTACTCATCCTTTTTTTGCGGTTTTGCTTGTAACCAGTATAATCGTTGGTCTTGCGCTCAAGCTGATGCTTTCGCCCTACAGCAAGTCGAATACCCTTAAAATCTATTGTGCTGCGGCTTTGCGTCCCCCACTGGAAAATATTGCCCGCGAATTTGAAAGCCGATTTGATCAGCACATTGAATTTAATTTTGGTGGCTCGCAAACATTACTATCGAATCTCGAAACAACGGGGGATGGGGATCTATTTATCCCCGCCGATGATTCTTATCTTCAGCTCGCGGAACAGAGAAAATTGATTCAACAGATTTTTCCCATCGCCAAAATGCATGCGGTGATCTTAAATAGCAAAGACCATCCCCCCATCAAAAATTTTGCGGAATTATTCGACGTCAAACTCAAGTTGGCACAGGCCAATCCCGATGCCGCAGCGATCGGAAATTTGACGCGAAACGCCTTGAGCAAAATCAATCGCTGGGGGGAATTGAAATTACATACCGAAAAGTATGGCAGTTTTCATGCAACGGTTTCAGAGGTAGCCAATGCCGTTGAACTCGGAGCCGCAGATGCCGGGATCGTCTGGGATACCGTAGCCTTTCACTATCCCAAATTGAAAATCTCTAAACTCCCCGAACTGGATAAAATTCAGGGCAATGTCTCCATCGCCATTCTGCAATCGACTCGTTCGGCTAAACTCGCTTTGAAATTTGCGTTTTTTTGCAAAGCGCGCGATCGCGGTCGCGAAGAATTCCGCCAAAACGGCTTTCAAATTACCGACGATGAAGTTTTGCCTTCCCAGTTGGATCGATAACCATGGCAGAAATAACTATCGCTATCGAGAGTTCCCCAATTATGGCAAACTTATCTGAACGGGAAGCCCTCTCGAATACCCTGATGCGATCGGTTGCAAAACGGGAATCCAGAAAGACTGATTTAAGAAAATGATCCAGAAAAATTCGTGGCGAAACCGATCGAGTTTCGGGGACCGATTTTTCTGGTTCTCTTTGGCTGTCATTATTTCAACTTATATCACTTTTCTTGTTGCCCTGCTGTTCGCTTCGTCGTTTCATACCTCTTCCTCATCAATTTTGCGTCTTTTTTCACAATCAGAGATCCGCTATGCTCTCCGTCTAAGTCTTTTGTCGAGTACAGTGAGTACGCTTTTATCACTATGGATTGCGGTTCCCAGCGGCTATTACCTAGCTAGATGTTCTTCCCCGCTGCTTAAGCTGATCGAAGTGATTATGGATATCCCTTTAATATTACCCCCTCTGGTTGTCGGCATGTTGCTATTGATCCTGTTTCAGACCCCCCCAGGACGCTGGTTGCAATCCCATATCCCCGTTACTTATGCTATCCCCAGCATTATTATTGCTCAAGGGGTAATCGGCACCGCTTATGCAGTTCGCATGATGAAAGATGCTTTTGCTAGTCTCGATCAACGGGAAGAAAAGGTAGCCCAAACCCTTGGTTGTACGGCAAGCCAAGCCTTCTGGTATATCGCATTTCCTGCGGCGAAACGAGGAATCTTTTCGGCAGCAATTCTCACCTGGGCACGCTGTTTTGGCGAGTTTGGCCCAATCCTTGTATTCTCTGGGGCGACTCGGTTGAAAACAGAAGTTTTACCTACCTCTATCTATTTAGAAATGAGTATCGGCAATCTGGAAAACGCTCTCGCTGTCTCATTTTTAATGATTGGAGTTGCAGTTCTTCTGTTGCTAGCGTTTCGATTATGGGGGGAATCGGCATCGATCCATAAGCCAGGTACTGCAATTTGATCGAGACCCCAGTGAGACCCCAGCGACCATGAACATTCTCAATGATCTCAAGTTAACATTAGGACACCACTAAGATACCATCATGATTTCCGTACAAGGGTTATCGATGCAGCAGGGAGACTTTCAGCTCACCGATCTGAGTTTTACTGTACCCAAACACGGTTTTGCCACTTTAGAAGGACCAAACGGTAGCGGCAAAACAACACTTCTAGAAACTATTCTCGGACTCCATTCGATGCGCGCAGGGAAAATCTTCTTGGACGATCGAGAAATAACACTTTCTCCTGTGCATCAACGAAACATCGGCTATGTTCCCCAGCAAGGGATTTTGTTTCAACATCTTAAAGTCTATCAACAATTGGAGATTCCTCTGATTGCCCGTGGTTGGCATCGTTCGTTGCGAGAAAAGCGCTGCGAAGAACTGATCGATCTACTCCGCTTACATGCTTTCGTTTCTGCCTATCCTGCTTCGTTGAGTGGCGGGGAAATTCAAAAAACGGCTCTGGCCCGCGCTCTTTCTTTCCGCCCCGAATATCTTCTATTAGATGAACCTACCGCTGCCTTAGATACGGATGCAAAAATGCAATTCTATCAATTATTGCGCGCTATCGCCTCTCAACAATCGTTGACCATCCTCTGCGTTACTCACGATCGATTTTTTCGAGACCAGAAGATCGATCATCGATTTCGCCTGGAAAAAGGGATTTTGACTCTGATCTAAATCGTTCCCTGATCCCTTTTATGGATATAAGCTCGAGATAGGTATTCGTTTCAAATTAAATGAACGATAGCGATCATTACGATCGACTTATCTAGTGGTCATGAATAGGAATGAGATCGAAGAATTTTAGAAGATTTCCTTTAAATAATTCTAGCCAAACCAACCCCTTCGAATTAGATTCGATTGAATCCTATTCTCTGTTCATCTCTTTTCAATTGCCTTTCCTGAAGATATTACCATTTTAACTCTCAAGATGTTTTTTAAAGAAATTCCAGATCAGTTCGTTCGCTTGGAATCGTTGCTGAATAGGCCCCCCCAATTTTTCACCTAATCCCCCCTGGCCGCCTGGCCAGTGATGCCCCATCTCATGGATAATCAGCGCTTCGAAAAGAGGTTCTGCAATCTCTTGAGTAATCTCTTGAGTAATCTCTTGAGATGATTGCTTAAAAAAACCATAACGATGACAATCGCTTTCTTCTTGCAATAGCTTTCTCGTGGTATATCCACTCATCGCCGTACCCCATTCGAACCACATCTGTTCCACAGGGATACGCTCTTCACGTTGGCCCCAGAAAGTTCGTACCTTCCCTCCTGACAGGGGCACCAGGGGATCTCGATCCCCAACTAAATAAAAGGTAGGAACAGGGGGAGCAAATGTAAGCGAACGCAACCAGTAATATCCGGATACCGGAGCTACCGCAGCGAAACGATTCGTTAACTCGGTTACTAGACGAAACGACATCCCCGCTCCGTTGGAAAATCCTGCCAGAAAAAATCTCGATACCGATAGGTATCTTTCTAGCCAATCCAGAACCTCCTTTAAATACGAAACATCATCGATCTGATTCGTCAACCCATCTTCCCGAACTGCACCATCGTTCCAAAACGGCGGATTCGTCAAAAATTTGATTGGTCGGTGAGGAAACGGAATATTCCCAGAAGGATAGACGACAATAAAATCATTTTGATCGGCAAACTGCGATAGACCGGTTTCTGCTGCTGCCCATTCGGGTGTCCCTCCCATCCCATGCAGAAACATCCATACGGGGACTTTAGGTATCGATTTATGATCTTGTAAGTCCTGATATTTCCAGAACGATATGGGTAAATGAAGCAAAAATGGGCGTACAACCCCCTCAAATTGATGGGGAATCATAAAATCTAGAGGAGGAAAATTCTCCATCGAAGATTGCTCTTCGGTACCAGAATCCCTGCCCGCGTTATCTTGAAGAGTATTTGCCGAATTCCTTCCACTAGTTTTCAATCGAGATTGAGTTACTATAGGTGTTAGAGAATGAATATAATAAGGGGCAAAAAATGATAAAAAGCTTGGTAATTGCACTTTGACTATTGTCATGGTTGTACGACTAGAGAGATCATCCCGAATGAACGATCATCTCTCCAGTCTTTTCCTCATTGAGCGAACCATGACCATCCTTTTCTGACTTAATTTTTCTAATTGATTGTACTCTTTACAGCACTCACTAGAGCAACTTACTTACCCTGCCTACAATTAACCTATTGATTTTTCCCAGCTCTATTAGAGGCATCTCCATGATCAGAGAAAGCAAGCTCATTCGTTTTATGCTCATCATTGGATTTAGCGATGGCGGCAGAAATCTGAAGTTGAGTTAAGACCGTTTCGATGGCGTGAATATCGTTGGAATCCAGAATCAAATCCAGCAATTCGTCCAATGTTTCACTATACGGAAGATGGGAAACAATCTCGATCGATTTACTAGAAGATTCCCCAAACTTCTTTTTTAATAATCGACTTAAATTGTGCCGTAAGTTCTCTAATTTTCCTTCTTTTAGAGCTTCTTTTTCAAAGCTGAATAATAATCGCATATTTTTTATCCTTAATTTGTCATTTAACCACCTTCGATAATTTATTATATCTTTTTCAATGTATAAAGGGAATCGATTTTCTACAGAGGTCAATAAGCCGGTGATCTTATCTTCGGGTTGGTTGCTACGAAGGATCCTATCGCTAATCGTTTCTAGATCGGTCGGCCACAAATCGGTTTGTTTATTCTCTAATCGATCAT
>JAKBAI010000221.1:4571-9035 GCA_021809185.1 Planctomycetota bacterium | reverse complement strand
AACGAAAAGCGAGATCCCAAACAACCTCAACCTAAACAGGAACAAGATCAGAATCAGCAGGGTAACCCCGATCAGAATCAGCAAGGGAATCCTGACAAGAATCAGCAGGGTAATCCCGACAAGAATCAGCAAGGGAACCCTGATAAGAATCAGCAAGGGAACCCTGATAAGAATCAGCAAGGTAATCCCGATAAGAATCAGCAAGGGAACCCTGATAAGAATCAACAAGGGAACCCTGATAAGAATCAGCAAGGGAACCCTGATAAGAATCAACAAGGGAACCCTGATAAGAATCAGCAAGGGAACCCTGATAAGAATCAGCAGGGTAATCCTGATAAGAATTCTTCGAATCCAAATCAACGGAAAGACAATGATCTGGATAAAAAAGCTGATGAATTAAACAAGAACTATGAAAAACAAAAACAGGAAGAAAAAGGAACGAATAAAGAAGGACCATCGAACGATTCGAATCAACAGCAAAACCCCGGAGAAAATAAAAAGGAAAATCCTTCTGACTCAAATAAGCAAGAAAAAGGGACAAATAAACAACCTCCTTCAAATGGTAATCAAAGTAATTCATCGTCCAATAAAGATCAAGGAAAGATTGAGGAACCAGACCGTTCACGTGAGAAGAATATGGGGAACGGCAGTTCGTCTGATCAGGCTAATGGTCAATCGAAAAAAGATCCCTTAGATGGTCTCGGCGGTTCGGATCGTCAAGGAAAAGAGAAACCGAAGTCGAGTGATTCCAAGGAGAACAACCCTAAAGGAAATAATCCAAAAGAGAGCAATCCAAAAGAGAATAATCCTAAGGGAAATAATCCAAAAGAGAGCAATCCAAAAGAGAGCAATCCAAAAGAGAATAATCCTAAGGGAAATAATCCCAAGGATATGAACAAAAAAGGGAATAATTCTAATCCGGAGAAAAAGAATGAAGTAAAAGAGCCTGGACAAGAAAAAGGGTCTGGCGAGAAACAGAATAAGGAACAGCAATCTTCTGATCCGAACAAAAAATCAGAGAATAATCAAGGAAGCAGTGGCAATCAGCAAGATAAGAATATGCCTCCAGGTTCTCCTAAACCCGATGGGAAGCAGGATCGCGGTAAGAATAAGTCATCGCCAACTTCAACCCCCGATCCAAACAATCCATCGAACAATCCTGAAAGCAATCCGCCAGTAAGCAAAGATAAACCAGAGAAATCGGAATCCCCCTCTAAAGATAAACCGACCCCTACTGGCAATGGAAGTAGTAATTCAAAGTCCAAAGAAGAGCCTAAAAAAGATATGAATAATGGAAAGTCTGGAAACAATGATCCAGTTGGTAAAAACAAACCAGAAACCAAAGAAAAAATCGATCCTAAAAAGAGTAATTCTGCGGGTAATAATTCCGAAAAGAAAAAGGAAAATGTTCAGCCTGGTAAAGAGAAAGGAGATTCTGCGAGTAGCGATGAGAATCAAAAGAATCCAGAGAATGTCAAGAATCAAAATGGAGGGGATGAATCCAAAGAGGACAAGTTCGATAGCAATAAAATGAAACAGCTCGCTAAAGACCTTGCAGATCCAAATAAACGCCAGCAGGCCAAGGATGAATTAGAAAAACTTGCACAGGATAAGAAAGCAAGAGAACAAGCAGAGAAAAAATTGAAAGAGATGCTTAATAAAGCAACCCCGGAAGAGAAAAAAGATCTTGAAGAGACAGCGAAAAATCTCCGTAAAGCGGTAGAGAAAAATGAACAGGGGGGCACCACTAAACCTGCTCCTAAGGAAGATAATATTGCTGGAGGAGATAAGAACAATCCGCAGAATCAAAGTAATTCAAGTAATCAGGGGAATAGTAGTAAGGCCAAACCAAATTCTTCGGATAATAAGAATAATGCGAAGAGTGATCCGGGTCAGAATAAAGAAAACCCTGGTAAAACTAAAGAAAATGGGGGTAAAAAGGGGGGGAATTCAAGCGATAATCCTATAAAGAAAGGGCCTGGAGATTCGAATAATCCATCGAATCAACCAAACAAAGAGGGAACGAACCCCATGAATCCCAATAAGAATCAAACTCCAGATAAGACGCAAAAACCTATGCCCAAGGATGGGAATTCAACAAACCCTGCTGGGAAGAACAAAAAGAATGATTCGGTTCCTGAAGGGAAAGAAAAATCGACTCCGCCCGGTGAAAAATCGGGGGGTGGTAAACGAAACGATAGTGAATTGTTGCCCTCCAAAGAGGATCCCCCTGAATTAGCTGATCTGAAAAATAAACAACGGGGCGGTGAGCTGCAGCTTGAAAAATTCAAGCAAGATGGAGAAAAAATTCGTAAAGCGAATAATTATACGAAAGAACAGTGGGACGATTTTCTCAAATCGTATGAGCAATCATTAAAAAATCGGAATGAGACTCTCAAAGAGATGCAAAAGCAATTTTCGAGAAGTAGTGGTTCCTCATCGCTCAATGGTTCCGAATCGATAAAATTGAAACCGATGAAGGGGCAAGATCCGTTGCGAAACAGCAAATTTTCGCCACCGCCGGATTTTAGTGATTCGTATAATAAATTTACGAAAGAGGTTTCAGGGTCCAAAAAATCTCCTTGAGCGCCGAAAACTCAAAGTCAATATAAAATGGGACTTTACCGACCGATTACCGATCGATTGGTCAGTCCCATCGAATAAAAATCACTATGGGTAAAAATCAAATTATTTAGCGACAGAGAACAGCGTTTGAAGACTTTCAGAGGATCGACCAATCGAAAGAAAGTATCGAATCCCTTTGAGAAAAGCTCGAGAATAAGTTCTGTAGCAAATTTACAATGAGCTCTAGCAACCCCTTTTTTGTATTTCTTTGTAGCTAGAATTATAATTACCCAGTATGACTACTGACTTTCCTCTTCTGAGACAGATCCCCCTAATGTCTATGGCTAATAAATAAAACCACCTAAGTCAGTCAATTTGTTTGCTATAGGTCACTCGAGGTGAGAGACTTTGTTCATAACGGCGAATTTAAGCTCGTCTTCAATAATTCGATTTCAATAAAATATCAATTTCTTGAGTCAATTAAAAAATTCTTGGTTTTTGATTTTTCATCAATCATCGATTTTCCTTTCTCGACCAATATAATAACCCTTTAGATTTTTAAGAAGATAACTATTTCATCAGTAATCTGTTGTAGTTCATGGAGCACGAAGATGATCCAAAATATAAACGTACCGATTACCCCACCGAATCGAGTTTCCTCGCGATATTTGGTGAGTTTTAATACTTCTCGTTCTATTCACTACTTTACAGATGTGCTCATCATCGGTGCCGGAATAGCAGGAATCCGTGCCGCTTTGGAATTCCCAGCGAGCTGTCAAGTATTGGTGATAACAAAAGGGGAGTTCCGAGAGAGTAATAGTTCTTATGCCCAGGGGGGAATAGCAGGAGTATTATCGAAGGAGGATAGTTTCCAAAATCATATTGACGATACCCATCGAGCCGGGGCCGGATTATGCGAAGAAGAAGTTGTGGAATTTGTAATTCGGGAGGCACCGAATCAAATTAAAGATCTGATCGATTTTGGGACAAAATTTGATCAACAAGAGGGGCATTTGGCTTTGACGCGAGAAGGGGGACATAGCCATCGCCGCATCGTTCATGCCTTAGGAGATGCCACGGGTCATGAGGTCATGCGTGCCCTGTTAGCCAAAGCAAGATCGCGCAAAAATATCACCCTTTGGGATCAAACCTTTATTTTAGATCTATTGAAAGAAGAGAATACGTGTGTAGGCGGGCTGATCTATCGGCAAGGTTTTGGCAAAATGAATTTGTGGGCAAGACAGACTATTCTTGCTTCGGGGGGTTGTGGGCAGATTTACCGAGAGACCACCAATCCGTTAGTAGCAACAGGGGATGGCATGGCAGCGGCATATCGAGCAGGGGCAGCCATGCGTGATATGGAATTTATGCAATTTCATCCTACCGTACTGTATGTGGCGGGATCGGCTCGTTATCTGATCAGCGAAGCGGTTCGCGGGGAAGGGGCATATTTAAGAGATGTCAATGGGGAACGCTTCATGACGTCTGAAGATGAACGAGGGGAATTGGCTCCGCGCGATGTGGTGTCGCAGGCCATTTTTCGTTGCATGGAACGAACCAAGCATCCCAATGTTTATCTGGATTTGAGTCATCTGGATCCAGCTCTGATTCGCGAACGCTTTCCTGGAATCAATCGTGTCTGCCGGAGTTTTGGACTAGACATAACCAGAGACCGTATCCCCGTAAGACCCGGTGCTCATTATATGATTGGCGGGGTGGTGGTCGATATGCAGGCCCGAACCAGTATCCCTCATTTGCTCGCAGCTGGGGAGGTAACTTCCAGTGGCTTACATGGGGGGAATCGGCTAGCTTCGAATAGTTTGATCGAAGGCTTGGTCTATGGAACGCAGGCAGCGAGAACCGCTTTAAGTAATCTGGAAACTTCAAAACCACGAAATT
>JAKBAI010000221.1:0-4561 GCA_021809185.1 Planctomycetota bacterium | reverse complement strand
CCTAGTCCCTTTGAGTTTTGAAATTCCTAGCGAGGACAATACTTTGTTGGACATCAACGACTTGACCCTTTCTTTGCGTAATTTGATGATGCGTAAAATGGGGATCGTTCGTGACCAGCAGCTCCTTCGCGAAGCGCAGGAAAAAGTCGGTTTCTGGTGCCGCTATGTGCTTAATCGCGAGTTCGATGTGCTTTCAGGTTGGGAATTGCAGAATATGCTCACCATTGCTCAGTTGATGATCGATTCTGCTATTGTACGAGAAGAATCCCGAGGGACTCACTTCCGCAGCGATTACCCCAATCGGGACGACCTTCGTTGGAAAACTCACTTGATCACTAGTTTGCAGAGCTAAACACTGGTGCTAAACACTGGTGAAATATCTTGGCTCACTCGGAATGGGATCTCTACTATTTTTCTTTGCGAGTGGCGTAAAAACCGGCTTCCCTTTCACCTAATTTCGCAGTTCCGGCAATAGCGGTAAAGTCGCCAGTAAACATAAAGCCGGTTAGCTCTTCGGTACTCTGCGGATATTTGATGGTCAAAGAGATTGAATGATTCGGTGTTCCGATTTTACCGAGAACATCGTATTGGCGTCCATCTTTTTGCGAAGTAAATGAGCCAGTTACTTCTCCATTTTCCTTGACATGAAGCCGTAGTTCGCCAAATCGTCTCCCATCGATCTTTAAATCAAAGTTGCCATTGAAGTCGTTTATTTCGAAGGGGGAGCCTGGTGTTCGTTTCGGTTGATTTATTTTTGGCAATGGTAACGGTTTCGTTAGCACATACATTTTAGCATTTCCGATGGTTTTTAAGGTGAACATCGATTTGTCTTTACTATTTTCAGTTACTTGAAGGTCTCCGCCGAGGGCTTCCGGTACTACCGAGGTCAAATCGATTTGAAATCGTAATCCGGTAAACAGTGAAATGTCTTGGTGGCTTGAATGAATCGCCTGTTCGGTCCCCTCTTTGAACGTAACGCATTTTTCAATCAATAGTTTAGGAATCTGTTTGTCGCTACTGATTTTTTGCCGTGCTGGATGAACTAATAACTTACACCAACGGTGATCGTTACTTTCCACAAATAATATCGCACCATTCGTATCGTTCAGCAATTGAATATATTCTCCAAGCTCATTGGTCGAAATTTCTTTCACTTCTTTGACCTGTTTGTTCTCTACGGCATTCTTAATCATTTGCTGGGTATATTGATCGAATTGATCCCCAAAACTAAAATGGACCGAAGTTAAGCAAAACACCAAGCTGATAACCATTTTTCGTAACATTCTCATTTGCCTCCATATCTAGTTATAGATTTCGAAAGTTCTTCTGTTAAGATATAAAAAAGTAATCCTCGTTGGTATTATTGTACTAATTTAAAAGCTACCATAGGTTTTTAAGTGAATTTAGTCATTTTGGGAATGGTTTAGTTTGTTCTCCTTAGATTCATTCAACAAAATCAAAGCTGTCAACTCAAGAGGAATCGATCCAATAAATACGAAATCATGGATCGAATTCCAGAAGAATATCACTAAGATTCCATTAAGTCCGTTTGCATAAAACTTTTCTTGCAGAATAGTATTTGCAAAAAGTAAGTTTATGCAAAAAAAACTATTCAAGATCACAACGGTTGTGAAACGAATAAAAGCAATTAGGGTGCGGCTCGGAGCAGATTCAGATATTCCCTTGCGATTTTTTCCCCTGCGAACCATCTTGGCTGGAGCGGTTTAATTGTGGGATCTGTTTTGGAGCTATTTTCGTTGTGATCTCCGATTTCTCCACTACTATCTAGTGCGGTTTGGAAATGTTCGATCGCTTTTTCTAATTCTCCCGATTCGAAAGCAAGTATCCCCGCGAGGGTTCGCAGATCGGCTTGAATGGAGGGGATCGGTTGACTATCGATTTTCAATTGGTGTAATAGGGGATAGTTGAGAAAAGAAGTGATCATTCCCGTATGGCCAGAAATCAAGGTTAATCTGCGCGAATTTTTAATATAATCTTCGGCACGGCGTTGAATTTGATCTAGATATTTTTCAATTTCCAAGAGATAGCGTTCCGCTTCCAAATAGTTCCCCTCACCCGCATGACGTAGAAATTGGAACCACGGATAGGCGGGTACTAGAAATTTTTCGGGGTAAGATGGGAAATTCCCCATCGGAATACCATAAAAACCGAGAAGCGAGGGTTGGTTCTTTAAATCCGCTTGTTCGATCTCTTGATAAAGATTTTTAACTCTACCCAGATTCAACATGAGTTCCAGTTCTAATTTCGCACCATCTACTCCGAATAAGACTACCTGCGAGGGTAATAAAACCTCATCGAGTGCTGTTTGCCACAGATCGTATCGAATAGCGGCAATCGCTTTTTGAAACGGTTTCGCTGCTAAATCTTTGGTTTCGATCTGGAAGCGGTTTTTCCGATCCTGAAACTGTTTTTCCAAGCCTTTGGCTTGTTCCTCGATTTGCTGAAATGTTTCTTTCATTTCGGGTCGGATTCGATTTTTCTGCTGTTGCACCAACGAATGCAGATGGTCGTTGGTGGCATCGAGGATTCTTCTTTCGGAATAGATTTTAGTCAATAAGTCGTGTGCCACCGCTTGACTAGGATCTAATATTAGGGCCTGTTCCAGAGCGAATACGATTTGAATATGCCGCAGATCGGCAAGCATGGGCAATCGGCGGCACCAGATGAATTCTTTCGTTTTGGAATGGAGCAGGTCGTAAGCAAGCCCGAGTAGAATATAACTTTTGGCATCCATGGGATGTTGGTTTACGGCATTCCGCGCCGCTCGAATCGCCATGATAGGTACTAGGGTAGGAATTTCATTCATTGGGGGAGAAAAATAAATGGGGCGGAGGAACATCAGAGGAACTTGTGTGAAAATTTCCAAACCCAGTTGAGGGTTGGATGAAAATGTAACCAGCGAAGCTGCGACACTTTTTAAATCTAATTTTGTTTGTTCGTTTCGATCTAGGCCTGTCAATTCCCCATAATCGATCAGTCTTTGACAGGTTTCCCTATCCGCAGAAAGTTCAGGTTTTTCAAGGTAATGGCGGAAGGAGGTCCAGATCGGATCTTCCAATTTTGTAGCATACCAAGGTAAATCAGATGAGTTTTTCGGATGAATTGCTCCTATGCCGATGAACTCCGCCTCTGAAACTCTTTCGCTAAGTAATCGGTGTCTGAAATCCCAGTCTTGAAATGCAATTGTTCGGGGTGGACCACTTAATTTCCCAATTGTAATCGTTTTGCCGCATAAATCCAGGATGGTCCAATCCGCGCTCGAGACTATAAACGACATGGTTGACTTCAAGCGGAAGGAATCCGGGTCAAAAATAGTGATAATCTGTTTGTTGGGGAGGGCCAACTTCGGTAGAGAGGATTCATTCCCTTTACCCGCGGGTAATAACGCTATTCTTTTACATTCTTTTAGAATCGATTCACTTTGTCGATAGAAGAGTTTGAAACGATGGTCCCAGAAAATTTTTGTTTTTGGGCCATACCAAGCAAGATAGTGCGCGGACGAAGGGTGGGTATTCCATAGATAATCTTCATCGGTTACCCATCTCTTTTCGTGCCAATTTTTATATCGTTCTGCCCATAATCGTAATCCTTGATCTTCCTGAATTTCCCAACACGCCCAACGATGAGAGATCGTCCCTAACACAGGCCAGCCTACCCAGAATAGTATAAGGGAAACGATCACTAAGCTTAGTCGAAAAGTGGATTGCATCATCTTTTTGAGGAATAACAGCCAAAAGCGTTGTTTTAGTTCAGAGGTCGATTTATTTTTGACTGGGTTGAGAATTCGAATAGGATTCCATGTGCTAGGTAAGAGGAATAGAGAACTAACTAAGAACGGAATTAAGCGATGATTGATGGCAACCAAGAAAACAAAGAATAAAACCAAAATGTTATATTCATAAGTATTTGAAGAATCCGCTGATTTTTTATCGGAATTCATATCCGTATTGAAAGGTGATTCTTTAGCCGTACTCTTTTCCCCACGGCGAAATTCTATGACAAATGTCAATAACGAAATGGCTAATATAACAAGGAAAGCAATCCCAGCTGGATTCAATCCACGCGCGAAGTAGACATAACGCAGGGGATTTAAGGCAGAATCGAAAAACGATTGAAATCGGGGATCATCGGGGAAGGACGAAGTCAATACACTTGGGTGAAGCTCATCAGGTAATTCGAAAACATGATACGTGTGGGGATTGATTAAACAGCTCGACCAGCTGATTACCATTATCAAAACAGAAAGCCTCTTGCCACTAGTTATAGGAGTATTTCGATCGCTAGATGAGGACCGATTCAAATGTTGGCAAATCCAGACTACAGTTATCGATAAGAGGCCAAGGACGAACCATTGGTCTAGATTGGCCCAAACAATCATTAAAATGGGGATAAACCAGAAGTATTTTTGAGATCGTATAATAAGAAATAGGATACTCAATCCTAAATATGAAATCAGTGTAGATTGGAATAATAAATATGGGCTGATCGCAATAAGCAGCAAAGGGATGGAAAACAAAAAAATATTCCAAGAAGAGATTCG
>JAKBAI010000220.1 GCA_021809185.1 Planctomycetota bacterium | reverse complement strand
CTATTATTTATTTTTATCGCTTTTCTGCGTGAGATGATTTTTTACGTTAACCCCTCACCAGCCCCTCATCGAATCGCTTCTCTTTTGTTTAGCTTATTCTATTTGGGTATTTTACCTAGCTTCTTCATCCAACTTCGCTTTTATGATCTTTATCATCCAAACGATCGAGGTTATTCGCAAGTCTTGGTTGCTCTCACTCTGTTTGTTCCCAAATTCGGGGATATTGGAGCTTATTTTACGGGGAAATTTTTGACTGGTCGAGTATTGGGTCGCCATTTAATGACTCCAAAATTAAGTCCCAAAAAAACTTTTCAAGGAGGAATTGCAGGATTGATTGTTTCCGTCTTGACGACAGTTATTATATGCCGTTATGCCTCAGATTGTCCCGCTCTCTGTCCTCAAGGCACTTGGCAGGCAATTATCCTCGGACTATTACTCGGTAGTGCAGGTATTTTAGGGGATTTAGCGGAGTCACTGATAAAACGCTGTAGTGAAAAAAAGGATGCTTCGAATTCCATTCCTGGCTTTGGCGGGATTCTAGATGTCATCGATTCGCTCTTATTCACAGCTCCTATTGCCTATTTTTGGGTTTATGGTTTATGAATTAGAGAAATGATAAAAATCATCTGTCAAAGGTGAGTTATGAGTGTAGAAAGATAAACTATAAGGATTTAGGAAATTTGGGCGAACATCGTGATCCGTTTGGATGTCGAATTAAAATCCCTAGCTCCTTAATTTATCATTAGGTCTTCCATAGAAAATGATTCACGAATTACGGTTAAACTAGGAATTGCAGCAAAAATGAATTAAAAATATAAAATCCGCAAAGCGGCGATCATTTTCTTGATAAGCTAAAATTACCAAGCGGAGATAAGTGGCGATAATCTTGCATACAAAATTCTCGCATAAATGACTCAACCCCTTTATGACGAGATAAATGGAGAAAATTTTGTTAAAGATTAATCATCATTTGCTTGATTTTGCGGTTGAAAATTAAAAATTGAGAAAAAAATGACAGAATCACCAACAAGCCATAAAAGTATTACGTTAGATAGTCGCGACGAAGCGATTCTGTTATTTGGGAGCCGAGATCAAAATCTCAAGCTGATACGCGATGGATTAGGAATAAAACTGGTCGCGCGAGGGGATACGATTCAGCTCGAAGGAAGCCGAGAAGGAGTCGAAATGGCGGAACGGATTTTTCAGCAAATCCGTTCTATCTTAAAGAATCAGGGTCATCTCAATCCTGAAGATGTCCGCAGTGTTATTGAAGTCATCCGACTAGGATCCGAAAGTACCTCCGCAAACCGATTGGCGGTTTTAGATGGCGGGAAATATTTACGTCCCCGCACCGATGGGCAAGGCCGATATGTTCAAGCTCTCCGAGAGAATGATGTCATTATCTGTGTTGGACCCGCAGGAACAGGTAAAACTTTCCTTGCCGTGGGTATGGCAGTCACTCTTCTTCGACAACAGCTCGTCAAAAAGATTGTATTAGTTCGTCCTGCCGTCGAAGCAGGAGAACGTTTAGGATTTTTACCTGGCGATCTCGAGGCCAAGATCAATCCTTATTTGCGACCGTTATTCGATTCTCTGAACGATTTGATGGAACCGGATCAGGTCCGCCGCTATATCGACAATGACGTCATCGAAATTGTGCCGCTTGCCTATATGCGTGGGCGGACTTTGAATCAAGCTGTTATTATCCTCGATGAGGGTCAAAACGCCACGGTTTCTCAAATGAAAATGTTTCTAACTCGAATGGGAAACGGTTCTAAAATCATTGTCACTGGTGATTTAACACAGATCGATTTGCCAAGAACGGTCAAATCGGGTCTGGTTGATGCTGTCCAAAGGCTGAAGAACATCCCGCGTTTGGGAACCATCTATCTAGACGAGACAGATATCGTTCGCCACCCCTTAGTTCAAGCTATCGTCAAAGCTTATGATGACGAAAATAAAAAGCAATCGAACAAGTAAAGCGATACAGACTTTTGTCTTATGATTGATGTTATAGAAAAGAATTCATAAAGAAAAAGAATGATAATGGAAAGCTCGGGAGAATAAACTGATTTGGTTTTGAGCATAAAAGGCTTGGGGATTTTATTGCCGAATTCACCAACTTCTGTCTGTTCAAACGTTTATCCTCTCTAGACTCCATTCCATAAAAGCCCATTTCTGGAAAGCAATACGATTGAAAATCTCCATTCGCTTATCCAGATTTTAACTTGGATCGCTTTGAATTATTTTAGTACCGGTCAATGGATGATTGCGGTCAAAGCGATATTACGAAAGGAAATCGTATGGGATATGCAGGGCTAAAAGTGAATCAACGCAAAAAGAATTCACATGTCCTTTTCCCTGGCAAATGGTTAGCGTGGTTTCAGTTCATCTATCAACAACGCACCCAGTTATTCCAAAGCTTTGCACGTACATGGCTATTACCCGTAATTACAGTACTTTTAATAATTCTACTCTTATTTCAACACGGTCCCAGTTTTCCTTATCGAGTTGGCGAGAAATTAAATTTCGATCTCCGTTCACATGTCGATTTACAGGTATACGAACCTGAGTTATCTCAAGATGAAAATGGTACAACCTTAGTTCAATTCCAAGATAAGCTTTATCCCGCTGGAACCCTTCTAGCCAAACAAGGGGAACGACTCACCCCTCGTAAATGTCTTCTTTTACAACAGGAATTCCGCGAATACCAAGCTCAGGAACCGCTTCCCCATCAAATTAGCCAATTTGGTGGATTGATGATTCTTATTTTAACATTCGCTAGTATTTTAGCCGTGTATATCAATCGCTTTCAACCTTCGATGTTGCGGCAGAAACACTTTCGGGTAAAAATCTGTACTCTTTTATTAATTAGCATGGCGGCAAATACCTGGTTAGATGATCTCGCGATCAATGCTTCGATCGTCTCTCTAACGTTGATGGGGATGATCCTGACCCTCATTTATAATCCGCAATTCGCCTTATTGACGAGTTTTTTGATGATCGTTAGTATCGATTTAGGGACTGCGCAAGGATTAGGTTCGTTATTGATTCATGTCGGTGGTAGTGCGACAGCTATCTTAATTCTAGGCGAAATACGCACGAGAACTAGACCGGTGATGGTAAGTTTATACAGCGGGATGATGTACGCGGCGATGACTTTCACCAGCGCTGTGTTATTGGATTATCATCCAGGCACGATCGGACTCGAAATGATCTGTAACAGCAGTTGGAGTATCCTGGCTGGATTGATCCTTTCGGGTACTCTGCCCTGGGTCGAAAGATATTTCCATGTTCTCACCGATGCCGGTTTACTCGAATGGGCGGATAGTAGTAACCCTCTCTTGCAAGAATTAGTACAGAGGGCACCTGGCACATATACGCACAGTTTAACCGTAGCCGTTTTGGCAGAAGCCGCAGCAGAAGCTATTGGAGCTAGAGCGTTGTTAGCCCGTGTTGCTTCGTATTATCACGATGTCGGTAAACTACAAAACCCATTATATTTTATTGAAAATCAGCTTCACGAAAATCGCCACCGTTACTTGGAACCGGCACTAAGTGCCAAGGTGATTATCGCCCATGTACGCGATGGGGTTCAACTCGGTCGTCAATATGGAGTCCCCTCGATAATTATCGACTTGATCGAACAGCATCACGGGACAACTCTCGTTGAATATTTTTATAGTCAAGCGAAACAAAAACAAAATGAATTGGGGGTTGCCAATGTTGCTTTAGAACATCAATTCCGCTATCCTGGCCCCAAACCGCAATGCAAAGAAGCGGCAATTTTAATGCTTGCCGATGCTGTTGAAAGTGCCAGTAGAGCACTTTTGCATCCTACCTATCCTTCTTTGCAAAAATTAGTCCATTCCATCGTTATGAAACGATTAATCGATCATCAACTAGAATGTAGTGGATTAACATTTACAGAGCTACAAATTATAGAAGAAAAACTGGTCAAAGCTATCCACTCCGTTTACCATCGCCGCATTCGCGAAGTGCGAGACGCTCCAATCGAAATTAATAATGGGCATACAGAAATGCCTGCAGAAAACCCTACAGAAAAGCCATCAAATTCGCTCAAAATTGCCTAGAGCTTTAGAAATGTCTAAAATCGCCACCTTCCCTGGCGGCGAACATATTCAGCGAACATATACAACTACCTGATGCAAACGAATATTCGAAATATCGTTTATTTGCCGATGTTGTTACTCAGGAATCAATACTGTATCGATAATGTGAATCACCCCATTGCTGCACATAACATCAGTCTTGATTACTTTGGCAGCTCCGATTTTAACACCTTCTTTAGTAGATATCGTAAAGCCATTTACTTTTTCACCATCCATTTTTACGACATCTTTGGCAAGAACTTCTTTATTAAATACGACATGCGCTTTGAGGATTTTAGTCAATTTTGCTTTATCTGCTAATACAGCTTTGAGGGTTGCTTCTGGAATTTTCTTGAAAGCTTCATCCGTAGGTGCAAATACCGTAAAGGGGCCTTTCCCTTTGAGTGCTTCAACCAATTCAGCTCCTTTGAGACAAGTTGCTAAAGTATTGAATTTTCCAGCAGCAACAGCGGTTTCCACAATGTCTTTTTTATCCGCACTGGAAACGGTCTGTTGCATGGCTAGGCACAGAGTACCTAATACGAACAAGGTCAGTCCGGATTTTATTTTCGACATCAAACTCATTTACAATTCTCCTTTGTTATGTGATAATGCGAAAACCCGATTGGTTCATCGCTACGATATTGATAGTTAATATGCACATCACTTGTCAAAAATATTTTCTCTTTTTTTTGCATTATTTTTTTTGGATAAATTGGAGATAATAATTAGAGATCGATGAGATCCAGATCGCGAGAATGAGCTAAAAGAAATCGCATGAAGAAATCGCTTATAGCACTATCTTAATTTTAATGATAGCAGTATTGATATAAATAATAATTTATCTAATATATGTAAAGAAATCATGAAATAGTCTTTTGTTACACCGAAGGAATCGAATGGACCAGCTATTTACCTTCCATCTACCATTCCAAGGTTTTGGTACAACAACGGTTTACCCTGCGAATTTTGCCTCGGTGACCTGTTTTAAAGCAAAGTCGAAAACGGTCAAGTTGAAATCTTGGGTCGAAGAAGAAATTCCCGATCAACCAGGTATTTATGGCATGCTCGATGCCAATCAAGAATTGATTTATATTGGTAAAGCCAAAAAATTGAGAACGAGATTATTGAGTTATTTCCGCGGTAAAAGCCGGGAAGCAAAAGCAGGGAGAATTATTCGCGAGACGAAAGTGCTCCTTTATGAAACGACCCCGAACGAATTTTCCGCTCTTGTTCGCGAGCTGGAACTGATTCAGAAATTTAAACCAAAGTTTAATGTAATTGGTATTCCCGATCACCGTCGCTTAAGTTATATCGCATTGACAAGAACCCCAGCGGGTATCGTTCAACTGCGTAGACCTACAGGGCAGGAATCTGCTCTGTACGGTCCATTCGCAGGGAATCGGATCATTCGCGAAGCGGTGCGTCAACTAAATCTGGTTTTCTTTTTGCGTGACTGCCCTCAGAATCAGAAGATGGAATTTGCCGATGATTTGCGGATCTTTTCTCTGCCACTCACCCCCGGTTGCTTGCGTTATGAACTGAAAACCTGTTTAGCCCCGTGTATTGCGGCTTGCAAAAGAGATGAATATCGAGACCAGGTCAATAAAGCAAAAGCCTTTCTCGAAGGGAAAGACCCACAATGCTTGCATCAATTATTAGGCAAAATGAAATCGGCAGCTAAGAATTATAGCTACGAACTTGCCGCGATCTTGCGCGATCAATATGATCAATTGAGCCGATTGAGTGAACGGCTGGGCTGGCTCCGGCAAACTCGAATGAAACAGTCCTTTATATATCCTTTACCCTCGATCGATTCCCGTGTTATTTGGACGTTTATTCAAAATGGACTAGTACTCGAAAGCCATTATCTGCCACAAACTGTTCAGGAAAAAGAAACACTGATCGCTAGAATTCAAGTGATCTTTCAGCAAAAAAAAATAGGACAAAGACTTAAACCTTCGGTTGATAGCGTTTTACTGGTTGCCGCATGGTTTCGAAAATATTCAGCTCAACGCGATAACCTTTTAACACCTGCTCAAGCGATTCAATTGTTACAAGACCGGTGCTAAGATGGAAAATCGTTCCATCAAAACAGATAGTCAAAAGCTAATCCCCTCTTCGTTGGCGAAGGTGGGCAGACAAGCTTGGCTAACCTCGAAAATAGCTAGCTCTTGAGAATTATCCCCTTTCTTTGGGAATTCTTCTCTAAATAGATTACTCCGCCGATTCGTAGATCCTAAAAAGGGATCGAAATTCTTAACGAAAATCGATCTACTTTTATAATAACGAAGTTTAATAACGAGTTTTAATAACGAAGTTTAATAACGAATCGGCGCCGATAAATCTACATTTCCGCTAGGTACGTTCGAATTGGAATTTTTGGAAGGACTAATGGCAGAAAGGTTCCCTTCGGGACTAACTCCCCCATGATCGATCGACTTTTGACCCACTTCATATAACTTCGGATTACTAGAAGGATTCCGATCTGGAAGAAAGGCGGCAAGCGGCATCAATCCCATAAGAACCAGTATATGAATCATGCTAACCAATAAACTTATCAAATGCCAGCTCGCGAAATCTGCTTTGGCTTTAGTTGCAATTGCAACATCCGTTGAAAATCGTAACAATCGAATCTGCGATACGTAATCGGACAAGAAATAATTAGCCCCCACGAGTAGAAACCCAATCGTAGCCAAAATAAAACGGATCCGATGAATTTTCCCTACAGAACGCCAGGACATCGCGGTAATGAGAATTAATAACGCGGTGCAAAGTTGGCCATTGAAAAAAATAGGGAAAAGGGGACCAACTGCGGTGCCAAAAAGAGCACTACCTAAGGATTTTTTCTGTTCTTCACTCAGATTTTCCGTAATCGGGAGATGGGCAGTTCGATCATTCGGGGCATTGGCTATTGCTTCCTGAAATGATCGATTCATCGTCGGAGCTGCCAACAAGTTAAAAAAAATCGCACTTCCAAATGCAAATCCGAGTGCGACCACATGAATGGCACGAACCACCGCTTGTCCTGTTGTGGATACCATCGATTGATTCTCCTTTCCTGCAAGTAATCTTTTGATATTCGAGCGATGTTTGATGATAACTAATCCAGTCCCAACAATCGTAAATACCGCCAACAACACCGAGGAGTCGGGAGAGAATAGTAAACGAACGATCTGGGCAAAAGTAAGCACCAGTACTGCCGCCATCGATGCAAGCGAAACATATCGCAAACTCAATACCACGGTTATCCAGGTGAGGAAGGCCATAACCGTTGGCCATGGCATCAATACCAGGACAGTCCCCGCACCAGTAGCAACCCCCTTACCACCACGAAACTTCAAAAATATGGGGAAAAGATGCCCAAGAAATGTAGCAATGGCAGCTAAAATCGCCACCTCTTTTCCCCCTGTCGAAGGTTCTGAAAAATAGCCAAGGGTCAATAGAACGGGGACAGCCCCTTTAGCGAAATCGAGCAAAAAAACGAGTATTCCAAATTCTTTTCCTAAAACACGCCAAACATTGGTCGCCCCAATATTACCACTGCCAACCTCAAATAAATTCACCCCACGAAATCTACCAATCAGATAACCGAACGGTATCGAACCAGTGATATAACTACAGCAAATACAAAGGATGATATTAAGACTATTCATGGATCTAATTTAGTTTTCTTAAGAATAATATTTCGCACAGCTCTATTTTATACGAAATCTTTTTTTGATATATTTTTTTTGATATATTTTTTTGTAAATGAAAATTCTATTTGCGTGGAAGCTCTCATACAAAATATTCTGCATC
This sequence comes from Planctomycetota bacterium, assembly GCA_021809185.1. Lineage (GTDB taxonomy): Bacteria > Planctomycetota > Planctomycetia > Gemmatales > Gemmataceae > JAKBAI01. The sequence goes on along the minus strand of JAKBAI010000220.1, from coordinate 1,124 downwards.
AGATAATGGAATATAAACTTAGCTTCAACCAGATTTCCGTAAAAATCAATTCAAATCATCTAAGTTCTCATTCGAATAAGATGTTCCAATCGACTAAACATGAACACGAACTTCATCTAGATGATCAGCTTGTTAAAATAAAAGAATTCTTGTACCTAATGGGGAGATTTCATAATTAATAATTTTAAGCAATAATTACTCATCTTGGATATTCGTTGTTCACCGAAAGGAGAGCAACGAGACCAAAGCACTTCATCTCTTCATAACGATACTTTTCTCTATTAAATTTTCTCTATCAAATATGATTTATGCAACCCGGCGTTGGTTGGCAACCTGAAGAAATAACGAAAGAAGTTGTTGATAGTGATTTTCGAACGTGTATCTCGAGTTTAACGATTTGAGATTCCGGGCGAAAATCGATCGAGTTTGCGGATTAATGAATTGGCGAATGGCCTGAGCAAACTCTAGATGATTGTGTGGATCTTGAATCACCATCCCTGCGGCAGAATTTGAATCAGCACCGCGCTTTAGATTAGCCTGGTCTCCCGGAAGCTGCAAAAGCTCCCCAGCGCCGTTATATTGCGTGGTCAGGATAGGTAAGCCACAAGAAATTGCTTCCAATACGACTAGAGAACAAGGATCATAAAAGGTAGGGTGTAACAGAAAATCAGCGGAGAAAAAATACGCTTGAGGGGAAGATTGAAAACCGGCGAAATGAATTCGATTTTCTACTTTCCATTTTTTGGCCAGGAGTTCATATCGTTTTGTTTTGGAATTTCCAACGACCAGAACCTTCAATTTCTCGGCAGGATCCAGATGAGCGATGGTCCGGATCAGCGGAGCAAGTCCTTTAAGCCGATAGTTGGTAGCCACAAAAAGTCCAACCGGTTCATCCGCTTGGATCCCCAGTTTTTCGTGCAATTCTGCGCGGATTTTAAAGCGGTCAGGCGACAGGAGTCGATGCGTATTAATTGCACTCGGCAGCAGCACGATCTCTTCGGCAGGAATATCATAATATTTCTCAAAATGGCGTTGCACCATCCGCGAATTGACAACAATCACCGGGCGGCGCTCGGCGAGATACTGTTTGCGTTCTAACCGCAAAAATGAATGATGCGCGAAGT
>JAKBAI010000219.1 GCA_021809185.1 Planctomycetota bacterium | reverse complement strand
AAGATAATTAAAGAGATTTGAATCCAGAGAAAAATCCTTAACTTTTGAGAGCATTTTGAAACGATAATTTAATTTCAGATACTTCCAAGAGTTGAAATGACAATTCTCCAACTCCTAGTTTAATAGGGCATTCGCAAGATTTTATTAGGCAATAATCAGAATAAAGCAGGATATAGAAGGATATGGCAAAGAAAACAATTCGAGATTATGATGACTTCGCAGGCAAGAAAGTTTTGATTCGAGTAGATTTTAATGTTCCACTCGACAAAAAAAGTGGTGATGGAACCATTACGAATGATCGCCGAATTCGTGCGGCGTTACCAACATTGCAATACCTTTTGGATCGAGGGGCATGTATTATCGCTATGAGCCATCTAGGCCGGCCAACGGGAGATCCTAAAAAAGATGTTTCGTTACGCATGGATCGAGTTGCGGTTCGCTTGGGTGAACTCTTAGGAAAAACCGTTCAGCAAACGGGTGATACGGTCGTAGGTCCAGAAGTTCAAGCCCATCTCGCCAAGGCAAAACCTGGAGAAGTCTATCTACTTCAGAACTTGCGATTCGATGCTCGCGAGCAGACCAACGATCCTGATTTTGCGCGAGCGATTGCCGATCTTGGCGATATATATGTCAATGATGCTTTTGGCACCTGCCATAACGAGCACGATGCGTCGATGGTTGCGGTACCTCAAGCCCTCGCTACGAATGGCAATCGGCCAAGGCTTGTTGGCTTTCTCGTCGAAAAAGAATTGCGAATCCTGGATCAGCTCTTAACTGCGCCTAAACGCCCCTTCGTCGGTATTCTTGGTGGAGGAAAAGTTTCTGACAAGATAGAGTTCATCAAAGAATTGATGAAGCGAGTGGATCATATTCTTATCGGTGGTGCTATGACATACACCTTTCTAAAGGCTCAGGGGATCAATATCGGTTCATCGCGTTGCGAAGCGGATAAATTAGAACTAGCAAACGACTTACTAGCTCTTGGAAAAGATAAGATTATACTCCCAATCGATCATTTGATTGCAGATCAACCTAAAACAGGGGCGAATACTAAAGTGGTAAATGGTTCCATTCCGGATCACTGGTTTGGTATGGATATTGGCCCTGAAACAATTAGCAAATATCAAGAGGTAATTTCTCAGGCGGGTACTGTTGTTTGGAACGGCCCGATGGGCATGTTCGAAGTCAATGAATTCAGCAAAGGAACCCAGGCGATTGGAGCAGCAATGTCTAATTCCAGAGCCATTACGGTCGTGGGTGGAGGCGAAACTGCCGAAGCTGCGGAACAGTTCGGGTATGATAGCAAGATGACCCATGTTTCGACGGGCGGAGGTGCGTTTTTATCCTATATCGAAAATCCGGATTTCCCCTCCTTACGTGCTCTTGAAAATGTTTAGTGGGAATGGAATTTTACCTCTCTTTGGATTTATTGACTATTTCATGTATTGACTAATTCCTCTACCTGAAATAGTCCCGAGAAATGTGAATCTGAGAAACGATTGATAAAATGAACTTGATCAAAGCATCAAATATGACATCAGATATAGCATCAAATGAAGTCACTCAAAAACTTCAAAAGAATAGTTACTTAGAGGATCGGAGAAACGAGTCTATGTCCAGTCGACCTAAACGAGCGGTTCCCGATGGTTTATGGATCCCCTGCCCGTCCTGTAAAGCCACGTTGTATCGTAAAGAAGTGGAACGCCACTTTTCCGTTTGCCCTGAATGCAGTTATCATTTTTATATCCCAGCACGATCACGGATCGAGCAGCTTTTAGACGAAAACACTTTTGAAGAATGGTATACCGACCTTTATTCGGTGGATGCACTCAAATTTTTTGATCGAAAAGCATATGCCGACCGTTTAATCGATGAGCAAAAAAAAACTAACATGCCCGATGCAGCAGTCGTTGGGAAAGGTTATATTAAAGGGCGTCCTGTAATACTGGGAATCACTGATTTCCAGTTCATGGCGGGGAGCATGGGTTCGGTTGTTGGGGAAAAATTGACTCGAATTGCTGAAGATGCAACCAAACTAAATACACCGCTCATCATTGTTAGTGGGTCCGGCGGTGGTGCCCGAATGCAAGAAGGGATTTTATCGCTGATGCAAATGGCGAAAATATCTTGCGCCTTAGCTAAATTACATAGTCAAGGAGGGCTTTATATCACCATTTTAACTCACCCTACCATGGGGGGAGTTGCAGCTAGTTTTGCTTTACAGGGGGATATTACTCTGGCGGAACCTGGAGCGATGATAGGCTTTGCCGGTTCTAGAACTATTTGGAATACGCTTCGATTAGAACTGCCAGAAGGATTCCAAACAAGTGAATTTTTGCTTGAACACGGCTTTATCGATCGGATTGTTTCTCGAAAAGAACTCCGGGATACCGTTTCTCAAATTATTGACTTTTGCGAAACGTAATCAACCGTAATCAACCAGTGAAACGAACATTCCTTCTCCATAATGATTTTAGATTTCTAAGAATAAATGATAGATCTGTTGCCAATCATTAAGTATAACTTGTATAAAAGACCTATCGCGATTGGGAATTTTGGAGCTTATCGATGAAGAATCTACACGTTTCTAAACACCCATTACTGCTTCATAAATTATCGATTTTACGCGACCAAACGACTCCACCGACCCTCTTCCGAGATTGTGTGCATCAGCTCACAAAAATTCTATTGTTCGAAGCGAGTTCCAAACTTTCTTTGCAACCCAAGTCAATCCAAACCCCGCTTGCTCAAATGAATGGACAACAGCTTAGCCAGAGGATCGGCGTGGTCCCCATTCTCCGTGCGGGTATTGGCATGGCATCCGCTATTTTAGAATTAATTCCAGAAGCGATCATTTGGCACCTGGGTTTATATCGCGACCACTCCACGCATCAACCGATCTGGTATTACGATAAACTGCACTCAGCACCAAATGTAGACATGGTTTTTCTCGTCGATCCCATGCTCGCTACGGGAGGGTCTCTCGTCTCTGCCATCGATAGATTATATCAGTGGGGGATCCAAGATATAATTCTGATGAGTTTAATAGCGGCTCCCGAAGGGGTCAAGATGGTACAAGAGAAATATCCCCAGGTTCCGATATTTTTGGGAGCGATCGATTCTTATTTGAATGAAAACAAATACATTGTCCCTGGATTAGGAGATGCAGGGGATCGACAATTCGGAACTTTTTGAAGAATCGATTGTTGATTGGATCTGTTTCAAGGCGATTTCAATTTATTTAAAAAGCAACAACCCCCTGGGCCTCCTCGCAAGGTTCGAAACTTTACGAACAAATTTGGATCGTTTCTGTTATTGATTTTCTTTTTTTCCATTTTTTGAGGATTGAAACAACCAATACAGAATTGTTTTAATTTCAAATAATTTCAAATTTGGTCGCAACGAAAGAATTTTCGCTGCAATACCCGCAAGATGTGGGGTTGCCCAACTAGTAGCCGGTTCCCGCGAGAAGGGGCCAAGATAGCCACGAGCGTAAGCTTGAAATTCAATATGTTCACGGAGTTCGTAAGCAAATTGCCATTCATTTTCGAAGATTGCTTTATCGACAGAAATTAGTTCTGGACTAAACATGGCAGGATAGCTATGAACAATCGGATGTTCATTATGAGCTGCGGCAAAGATTAATACATCTCGATAATAAGCTTCGTCAATAGCCCGCATGATCTGATGTTTCTTTTGAATAGGATGTAATTTTTGTTCCGGTACACCTAAAGAGAGATTGATGATCTTACATTTCCAGACTTCGATGGCATGGTAGATAGCACGCACCACGGTTTCCACTTCAGCCATACCCCCAGGGCCGACGACATCGGCAGAAAATATTTTTACACGCGGCGCCAAACGTAAAATAATATCGGCAACAATCGTGCCGTGCGGTGCAGATTGTTTACCAAGATACGGACCAAGATCGGCCACATCATTCCGAAAAATAGCCCCTTCGATCGGTTGATATTCATGGCCATTTTGTTGCATTCGATCAGCGATGATCGAGGCATCAATACCGCTATCAATAATCGCTAACGAAATCCCTTCCCCCGTAGCGCGGGGATCTCCTAACAGAGTTTCTGGACGAATTTTGGCGAAAAGCTCATCAAATATGGTTGGTTCATTATTCATTAGTTCCCTCGATGTGTATTTAATGTCCTAGTGAATCGGTCCAAAGGCACTGGTTCAATAGCCACTGGAGGGATTGATTTCATCAAGTAACTTACCAACACTTTCAACCAGATGTAAACAATGGGTAACGGCAGCAGTACCATGATTGCGAGCAAGCAAGCGAATCGCTTCGGCGAGCTGCACCGATAAATCGGCAGAAACGACTTGCTGGGAAGTTGCCGCAAATCCTTCACGTAACCGATCTAGTAAATCGGTGGAAGTTGCCGCATGGGATTGCGGTGTTGTAGGGAATTCATCGGTCGGGTTGGCGAGTGATTTACTAGCATGCAAAGCGGCATCGATGGCATTGAACAATACTCGATGGGTCTGGCGTTCCGCCAGTGCCTGCTTTAACAACTCGCTCCCAAAACCACTCGCGGCTCGCGCGAAACGCCGATCCTCTTCGGTAAATCCTCCGCTGGTCTCTTTATCGAAAAGTTCCAGAACAACCTGAACATTCCCGCCCACGGGCATCGGCGTCAACAATATATTTTGACGACCAATTTCAAAAGGTTGCAATTGTACCGGCCCCAGAAACTTTAAATCTTCTGCAGATAGGATCGCTGGTTCCTGTAAACTGATTACAGAGGCTGCTAAGGATTGCGAGAACGGCACTAATTTCGATGTTATACAAGTTCCATTGGAACCATACGCGAGGAATTTTTCGGATCCAGATTCATGAGAATGAACGAGTAGAACCCCTTCCATTGCTCGAGTTGTACGCTGGACAAACTGGAATAATTCCTGAATCGCTTCCGGGAATGGCACCGGATCGTTCAACGTTGCCGAGGTTTGTACGATCGGTAGAATTTGTTCAATGGCTTCACGAAATGCCTGTAAATGATCATGCCATTGCCTGCGCCTTTTGGCAGGAATTATGAAGTCTAACTGGCGTTTCACCGCTGCCAAAAAAGCATCCCGATTCAGATCTTGATTCTTATCGAGATAGTCTCTAACACCCATTCGCAATGCCTGCAAAGGGGTTGCTTGATGAGCGAAACCGGTTACTAAAATAGCAACAATTTCCGAATGAAATTGGCACAGGTCTTCTAGTAACTGCAATCCATCGCTACCGGTTCCCAGATTCCAATCCAGAATAGCAAGATCGATCACTTGTTGATTTGCCGCTGCTAATGCACTTTCCGCATCACCCACCGCAATAACTTGGCAATTCCATCCACTTTGGGTCAACCAATCTTGAAAGGTGCGGCGGACAGAATCTTCATCATCGACAATTAAAATCGTTTCCGTAATCATAACTAAACTTTCTTCCATATATCTGTTTGGTCCGTTGTTTTTGTTTTCCCTCAAGAATCGGTCCCGTTCGCTCGATGCAAATAGTTGAAAAATCTGCTAAAAGGCAAAATCACTACCTAAATAGGTACCTATTCTTCTGTTACCAATTCGTTGTAAAGTTGCCAGGCTTTGGGAAAATCGTTGGCAATGAGATGAACAACGGCGCGGTATTTCTTGATATCTGATCCCTGTCTTAGTTGCTCGGCAGCATGGAGTTGCTCGAGGGCGATTTGATATTCCTCTTTCTGGAGATAAGCAAATGCTAGACTCAGATGGTATATTCGCTTTTCTTCTATCGCCACAACTAAGCCGAGATCGCTCTTGCATCGCCGGCAAACCTGCTCTTGTTGCTGGTTCGCCTGGCACACAGGACAAATTAGAAGAAATTTCGAGGGGTTTGAAGAATTCATACTCACGTTTTTCTACTCGATCTCCGGATCCAACGTCGCTAAACCGCCATTTTTAATTGTATGTAGCTTAATGAGAAAGTCGAGCGTCATCGAGAACATCGATCGTCAATAACCACAAAATCAAGGTTGAATCGCACCAATACTCAGTTGATTCGGACCGATTTTCTTTAACTGATCCGAATATAAAAATTGAGGGGAAGATTCATCCGTTGGTAGATCGATTTGGTCCTGGACAAAACAGGGAAAAGCATTTTTGGCATCGGGGGTCGACGAATCTCGATAATTACTATCGGACAAGATCAAAGGGAGCGGTTTATTGTCATCCGAACGGACGAGCAGATGGTTTTTATAAAAATAATTGCGAGCAATATCAAACTTTAGCTGAGGCAAATTATTTGGCGTTGTCATTAATTCGGTCGTCTCAAAAATTAAAAAACAGTCAGAAATCGAATGAAAAGTATTGTTTTGCAAAATAAGCCGATACGATTGAATGTGTTGATTTTGGTATGGTTTGATCGTAACCCCAGCCTTTGGTTGATAGACACGATTATTACGGAACTGGAAGTCACTACAGCTGCCATCGATAGTAACAGCGGAAGAAAATCGACCAGCAAATACACAATTACTTATATGAATATTTTTACTGAGAAAAGAGGTGTTTTTTCTCCCTTGGTTCTGAAGAATACCGCTAATCCGAACGGCACTCGATCTAAAATTAGAAGAATTGGTCAAAAATCGTAAATTTTTGATCTCGATCGGTTGTTTTTCATCTCCAGTACAATTGACAAAACGCAAACTGTGATCACGAGGATTGATAAAATCAACGTTTTCTACAGTCAAGCCAGGCAAACGATCACGAAGTTCTAAAGCACAATCCGATTTTGCAGCTTGGAATTTAATATTTCGAATAATCAATTTTTCAGTAGAAGATATGATGAGGATCGAAGTCGAGTTACCAACACTACCCCACCAGTTAACTTGTCTCCCCTCCGCAGATTCTATGGTGATATTCGAAGGAAGCTTACTCGCTTCCAGATTTTCGTGCCAATCTGGATCGACCAATACTATGTGGTCCCCACTTCGGCATTCGCTAATGGCATCGCGTAAAGTTCGAAATACTATACTACCCTCTTGCGTGGCCATGGATTTTGAAATATAGAGCGAGCGATATGGGGGATTCTCTATAATCTGATTGTTGTCTGGCGCGCTAGAACCAGGCAGCAAAAGGCTCACCCCAGTAATTAAAACAACTAATCCTATCAGCAAAGCGGAAATCAATTGGATCTTTTTTTTCTTGGGCATTCCAACAAAAAAAGAAAGTTTAGTACTTGGCTCAGTCCCAATAGTAGAAAGATCGGCTTCATTTTTTGTTCGCGTGGAGATGGTCGCTGTCTCATTCTGGTGAGGAACTGATTCTTCATTGGCACTAGCATCACCACTTGCATTATCGTCCAAAGTTTCCCAAAATCGACTCGGAGAAGTGCTTTCTTGTTTTTCTTGTGGAGGATTTGCTGGAATCGACTTTGTTTCCAGAGGTTCAATCATTGGTTGTTGTCTACGAGTTGAAGACCCTTTTCCACCTATGGCAAACATCTGCATGGAGGATCCCTGAAGATCAGAGAACGATCCTCTATTCAGAGAGGATTCACTATTTTCGGATGAAGAATCGCCTAATACACGATTCGTCAAGGAAGCGAGCTGAATAATCGTTGATGGACGCTGAAGAACCATCGATTGTGCAGGGACCGCTTGGACCGCCATACAAAGTTGGGGCATATCTTCACCCGATGGGGGTGGGATAGGAGTTTCGACCCAAGGGTGTAAAGCGAGAGCCACTTCCAATGGGCTTGAATAACGTTCTTGGGGCTTTTTCATCATCATTTTTTGCAAAACATTAATCATCTCGAGGGGAACATCATCTCGGAAGGATTGAATCGGTTTTGGTTGAGCGGATTGGTGCCAAAGTAACTTCTGTGCCACCGAACCTTCCGAAAAGGGGGGATTACCGACTAACAAGAAGTAAAATGTAGCCCCAAGACTATAAATATCTGTTCGTCCATCCAAATTGTGACTATCAACCGCTTGTTCTGGGGAAAGATAATCGGCAGTTCCTAGGATATTTTCTTCATATTTTTTGGTGAGTAGATCGTCTTCATCATTAAAAAATCGCGCAAGTCCTAAATCAAGTATCTTAACCCCTCCCTGACGATCGATCAATATGTTAGCTGGTTTGATATCACGATGGATCAGCCCAGCTTCGTGGGCATGTTGTAGGCCAATCGCCGCGGCGCAAATATAATGAGCCGCTGTAATAGGGTCTAATTTTCCCTTTTTCTTGATTAAATCTTGTAAGCTTATACCATCAACATACTCCATAACGATGAAATGAAGATTACCATCCTGATCAATATCGTAGGCTCGAACAATATTAGGATGATCGAGTGTTGCTACCGCTCTTGCCTCTCGATAAAATCTTTCCAAAGATGAACTGTCACTGGCCTTTGCGGTTGGTAACACTTTTACGGCTACTCTTCTTCTCATCAATTTATGTTCGCATAAGAATACTTGCCCCATTCCCCCAGAACCAATTCTTTCGAGGATTTTATACTTCCCAATTGTAAATCGTTTCCATTTTCCCAGAAGTAATTGTTCTGCTTGAAAGTTGGTCAAGAGACCATCTCGAATAAAACATCCAGCAATTTTTGCTGGTTCCACTGGAAAATTTGGATCATTTTTAATCTGATCTAAATAATTTGAAAATCGCGTTTCGTCGACTACACCGCTTTTTCGAATTAAATCAACCAGTTCAACCAAGTTCGCTGGGTTCGGCATGAAATCATTCCCATGATAAGCGCAAAGAAATCGTTAGGACCAGTTATTTCTGGTTACTCGATTGTTGATTAAAATCTATTAGCCACCTACATTTTTGATTAACATCTAATCTTTTTATCCGGTTTAGATTTCTAGGCAAAAATTTAGTTTATCATCTCTAAACATATACTTTGACACAATTTTTTCTATAGCTTATTTTTTCTATTTTTATTTGATTCTTACACCTAAACTCACCAAAATGAATCCAATCGTTCGTAAGTTTTTTACGAATGCATAACCTATTTTATTGCTCAGTTCTTTCGGGTTGTGTCAGTCGACCGCTACACTAACACCGGTCGACCACCTTATTTTTGAGTTTTCTCCTCAGGCGGCTCAGGTTACAACGGTCGACCGCTGGGG
>JAKBAI010000218.1 GCA_021809185.1 Planctomycetota bacterium | reverse complement strand
TGTGGTTATCGATAAATTCCGGTGATCTGTTTCCCGAGGAATTGCGATTCGATAGCGTTTTATTTACGGCGGAACGATCTGCCTAATATTCGCAGTCGATTTACTCATCATCTTGTTGAAAAACTGGAACAGCATCCGAAAACGGTTGTTCTCCTGACTCATCGAGAATCGTTGCAAGCTCTGCGCTTTTTACTCCCCGGCTCTCTCAAGATTGTAGAGACTCATTCGTTTCAACAATCCCCAGAGAAACAAAATATTCTCGATCGTTGGATCGGTTCAACTCCCTGGGGATTATGTGATTTAGCGGTGGTCGAGCGTGTTCATCCCTAGAAAAAATAGGGAATAAACACCGATAAAAATTTTAATCCCTCACGCGAGTACGATGATTTCGCTAAGAATCTCCGGCGGAGGGATTGCCCCATTCATCGAATTTCTATTCTGACTAATCTCTGTTTTCACGCGATTGCTTCTTTCGGATTCTTTTTCGATTATCTTGCCGATCTTCCATCCAATCCCAATCTTGATTATGATCCGTATCTTCGCTATCATTTCCGTTATCGTCTTTGCTCTCGTTTTCATCTTCGCTTTCATCGGAATATCGCCGAGGGGATTTTTTTCTAGATCGTTTAGAATAGATATTCGATTCTCGTTGAAGTACAAATCCTTCGCTCGAAAATGCTCGAATCATTTGCTGGATTGATAAAGATAACAATCCAATTTGAATGCAGTATAAAATCAGCGGAGCGGTCCACATTAAAAAGAAGAAAGAGACCAGTAATTTCAAAGGGATATTTATTTCCATTGGTTCTAGAATCAGCTTCCAAATCAGATAACATACTAACCCTACTACGGCAGCTCCTAAAGTGGTGTACAGCCAGAGCCAATTCAATTGAGAAAATCGTTTATGGACGTGAGCATTTATTACCGTATTGTTGACGATGATAAAATATTGGATGTAAAAAAACATAGCGGCTACTTCGATGGCATAGATTAAACTGAATTGAATCCCGGTGGTCGTAAGTCCTTCAAAAAATGAGGGGATAAAACAACTCATCGCTTCTAAAGGAAAGAATTTAATCAAAAAACTATGTATATTTTGTGGAAATACATTCCCTTCTCCAGAATTAGGAAATGATAAAACAATAAATAGTAACACAAAATTCAACAACGATAACCCAGCGGAAACAAGAAGTTGGGTTTTAGCTTTTGGAGTAACTTCTAATTCTCGGTAACTCATAGAAAAACCGAGAATGCGAAGAATATAAAAAATAAAATTGCATAAAAAACTTACGAGAAAAGAGCCAAGCAACGAAATCATCGCCATGCCACTCAAAAGATCTGAACCAGGTGAACCGATTAAAAAAAAGAAAAACATAGTAGATAATATAATAACAAAAAGTGTAAACGATCCAATTAACGCCCAGGAAGCTACCAGATGGATTCGTAAAGAGTTTTTGAGTAGAGAACCACTCTCTTTGGAAAAAAAGTTTGAAATAATTCCGGCCATCTCACCGATTTTTCCTTTGACATTTCGATCACTATTTCGATTCCGATTGCTATACTCCCGATCTTCATCCGTTGAATCAAATCTGTCATCTTCCTTATTTTGACTATCTGACTTTGAACGATCTCTCCGCTTTTCGTTGTTTTTATTATTCCGAATTTTTTGACTGTTTTGGCGCGGATTGGGTCGATTAACTTCCTCGGCCAGATCAGCGGAGATATGGTAATTATCGGAACGATCATCTTGTCTATAATCTTGTTCATCTAAAAGTTCAACGACCGGTTGTCGTTGGCGAGATCCTATCTGCTCTGAGGCTTCCTGTCTTTCTTGATTTCTTACAAATCTTGGTTGGGATTCATACCCTCTGGAATTGCTTTTTTCGCTCTCAAAATTAAAATTACTCAATGAGGATTCTGCCATACTTTTTGGAGGGGTAGGAGAAGATGGCTTTGAGTCTATCGGTATCTCTTTTCCTGATTGAACTCTCGATTGAACTCCGGATTGAACATTTTTAGCTACCAATCGGAATACCTTAGTACATTTATGGCATTTTACCTCTAGAGCGATTCGTTCATCGAATTCAATTAGATTACTACAATTCAGACATTTAATTTGTTTCATATTAACTCAAAGTTCTGTTCTAGGGGTGAGAAGTTAGCAAAGAAATAACCAATGGTACTACTATTTGGTTACGAATAAAGTTTTTATTTTTAAAGATTTTCCGGATAGGAGAATTGAAACCGATTGTTCAAGCTCGGTAAAGTTATTTTGATAGCCGATTGCAGCTCAGTTGCACTTTAGAGCAAGGGATCATCTGCTCTTTTTTTCATTAATATTAATTAATTTTTAGAGCAGATATAAAGACCAATTTACTAAAACCGATATTGATTTTAGAAAACATGAGATCGGAGATCATTCAAAATTTCTGAAATCATTTTGAATGATTTTTGAAGGCCGATCCGTAAAAATTCGAATCACTTCGTTGGAGAATATCGATCGATATACTTCTATTTAAAATTGTTGATTTGAGTTAGACAAAACTTTTTTGAAATTTGGGCGTATCGTGAATTCAGAAATCATATTAAACTTTAATCATCGTCGCGCGGGCGGCGATTTCGGGAAGAGTCTCGCCGTTTGGAATCGTCTCGATCTCTGCCTCGGTTTTTGTTTTGATCGCGATCCCGATCCCGACTTTCTTCTCGATCATCAAACTCATCTTCCGGGGAGTCTTCATTTGCGCGTGATCGATTCTTTCCTATTCTTTTTCGATTTTCTCTGTTGTCATCCTCGCTATCTCGATCATTGTTGCGATCATTATTACGATTTTCGTTACGATCATTGTTTGGATTATTTTCTGATTTTCGTTTAGCCCCCTTCGATTTTTTTTGAATTTTCGGCCCATTTTTACCACATCTTTTCACCATTTCCGCTAGTGACATCGCTAATAATAACGTTTCAAGACCGCATAGAACTAGGGTAGCCAAAATAAATATGAATAAAAGAATGGAGATAAATTTAGGATCGGAGTCCATGTTTCCAAAAATAGAAATGATGATTCCTAAAGCAACGGCACCGGAGATCGTATACAACCAGTACCAAGGTAATTGTTGAAATCGATCATCAGTCCTGGCACGTATTCTTGTTTCATTGACAGAAACGATGTACTGGAAATAAAAGAACATGCCTGCCATTTCAACCAAATATAATAAAACAATTTCCAACAAATGACCGGAAAATAAGATAGTAATAATTAAACAACTTATGGCTTCTAAAGGAACAAATCTTGGAAGAAAACCATCTGTCGAAATAAATCCGTTAGAGCCAAAGCCACTTGTTGTTGGGACAATGGCGAGTACTAAGATGAAATTCAAAAGAAACAAACCAGAAGCGAGGAGAAGTTGTATTTTAGATTTTTCGTCTTGAGGCTTATCTATCAAGTGCATACCGCAAGCAACTAAGCGAATGATATAAAATCCAAAATTCGCAATAAAAGCAAGGTTTAGAAACAACGATAAAAAGGACAAGGTAGTGGCTCTCATCGTAACTAGTAATGCGGTGACGACAAGAAAGCTCGCTAATAATCCAAACGATGCTGTAATGGTCCAGGCACTCACCATATGAACGGTTAGTCCGAGTTTGAAAAGAGGAAGACTTGAAGATCGATTTGCTCGAATTTTTCTTTGACTTATTCTGTCGCTGTAATCGGGATCGTCATTCTCTTCGTAATCATCCTCCTCCTGATCCCAGCGACTCGATCGGCGGCGCCCGCGATCTCTTTTGTCATAATCTTCATCCTCTCGATATCGCTGGCGATCTCTATCCCGATCCCGATCCCCTTCGTCCACTTCTTTTCGCTCCTCTCGTTCCCTTCGATTTGAAAATGAAAAGCTCGATTTGGGCGATTGGGATCGGCGCGGTCGATCGTCCTCTTCATCAATCGGTTCATTTTCTTCCCTCCTCGAAGTTTTGCGGGAAGAGAGATTCCCTGGAGAAGAATCCTCGTTAAAATCATCTTCTCGATTTCTATTATTCTGGTCGCGATCGGATCGAGATTGTTCCTGATTTTCACGCGGATTACTTTTCCGCTCCCCTAACTTAGAATTGAGAAAAGAAACTTTCTTTTTGGGTGGCGATTGCTCTAAAGATGATGATTCAGAGTCCGATTTCTCTGTTGAAATCCCTTTTCCTGATGTTCCCCCTCCTTGAGCATTAGAATTTCCTTGAAGCCGAAATCGCTTATTACACTTTAAACAGACGATTTCCGTTGATTGGTCTTCATATTCGATGACATTGCGACAGTTGGGACAATTCAGTTGTTTCATGATAGTTTATTATTAATTTAGGGTAGTTACATCAAACCCATCAAGTCAATATTTCAGAACATCTTCCTTTGGGGAAACGATTTATTATTCTCTTTACTAAATTCTCTATTCTAAAATCTTTTTACTTAGCTACTTATTTTTGAAAATCGATTGTCGAAAGTATTTTGCCCGCATTCTTCAACCTTCCAACGAACACGAGCTGCATTTTTCATATTCGAGGTAGAACTAAATTTTAGAGAATTCTTTAAAAATTCTAATTTTTAGAAAAGGATTAATTTATTCATAGCTATAATTTTTAGGATATTCATTTTAGAAAAAGTTCAATATCGACAACGATTTTTTTTGAGATTAATTCTGAAGATAATAACACCAATCGGTTATCAAGAACCTGAAGGATGTGTATCATCCAGGCGTTCCGAAATTCTATCCTGAATCAAATATCTTTGATCGAAAATTTAGAAATAGTTTCCAGAATTAATATAGGCTCAGACTCTCTAAACGGTGAATGGGGAAACAAAATGCGATCTTAGCGAAAAAGTTTATTAGAGAATCATCGATTCAAAAATAGTATGCACAAATTCTGAGGCAAATTCATTATTTATTGGGCTTATTCATTCGATTATCTAAGTTCCCTAGCTATTTGCAAATTACGTATATTCCTGGATTCTCCTATTCTAAATTTTAGTATTTTTATGTATATATTAATTTTGGTTAATCTTTTCAGATGAATTCATCTTAATTATTCTTCATGAAGTAAGAAGCAGATTGGTCTCGACAAAAGTGATAATCTTTAGCTATACTCAGCAAATTATGATGGTTTAAGCTCAGATAATTAAAGGGAAATCAACATATTCGATTGCCCCTTTCCAGATAGAGGAGATAAAATAAGATGTGGAACAAAATAGGGATATTGATTTTAGCTGGGGGATGTATCGCCCTTGGCTCGATTGCTAGTCGATATTGGACAAATCAGCAACATTCTGGCCCAGAATCGACAAACCAAATAGATACTTCCAGATCAATGGAAGTCTGTCAAAATCAAAGCGGCAAATTTGTTAGCGACCTGCCTCCATTGACCGCTTTAATGGTAAAAGACAGCAAGGATCTAGATGAAGAAACAATCGATCCGATTCTTTATCAGACGATTGAGAAGCAGCTCGCACCAAAAAATATGCTTCAGTTTGATGGGCATTATTTGCAATCAGAAAAGCCCAATATTCCCATGAATATATCTTATGAAAATCCACCATCAACTGTTCCTTCAACTGTTCCATCAACGGTTTCATTGCCGATGGTCCAACAAAAAGAGACGAAGGCTCCACCGTTAGCCAATGACGATCTCGGTAGTCTTCCGGGTTTCCAAAATACGAATTTACCTCCCGTTGAATTAGATGGCCCAACGCTACCTGCTCCAGAAACTCGAATTGTTCGCCCCAAATTGACGACTCCTGGAAGTGAACCAGGGTATTTCCCTGCGATGCCGACGGTTGTTCCAGGCAAAGATGGTCCGATTCTGCCCGTTGCAGGTAGTGAACCTCTTGAATTACCCCAAATTCCAGCTTTACCAGATACGATCAACATCCCACCTCTGTTAGCAATTCCAGCGACAGTTGTTCCAAAGGCTCAGGAATTGCCAAAGCCGACACCCGTTAATTCTAATCCGCCCTATATCAAATCTGATTTTATAAGTGATTTACCTATACCAAGTCTTAATTCACAACCTCCAGCCAAAAAAGCATCGATAAACCAAGTGGTGAGCTGTGAAGTAGCCCCCATGCCCCGCGAAGTTTCTTTAGCGCCTTTGCAACCACCTATCCCGCTTTTCTATATCAATCAGCACGAGATACAAATCAACTATTCGGTGCGAGAAAAGGGGCGATCTGGAATCATTGGTTGCGAACTTTGGGGAACAACCGATAACGGTAGTAACTGGAAATGTCTAGCGCAGGAGACGAGTCAGATAGGTTCGATTCAGGCAACGGTAGGAGAAGATGGTTGTTATGGATTACGTCTTGTTCTGATGAGCGGAAGCGGTAAACGCTCCGAATACCCGCGACCTGGCGATGCCCCCAGTGTCAATATGATTTTGGATACTACCCCTCCACAAGCTCATCTGCAACCGATTAAAAAAGTGGCGAATGCCCAGAATAGTGTCAAAATTTGCTGGCACGCAACCGATACGCATTTGCAGGTAAAACCGATCTTTTTGGAATGGTCGAGCGATGGGGAACAATGGTATCCAATCTCCACCACTTGGTTAGCCAATACCGGTTCCTACGAATGGGATGTTCCTGAGAAAGTGCCTCATTCGGTATTTTTACGTCTCAAGGTTCGTGATCTCGCTCAGAATCAAACGATCTGCACTTCCACCTATCCGGTTTCGATTGATTTGGTAACACCGAATGGGGAATTAACTAATCTTGCTCCACGAACTTCAAAACCTTTGAGCGAAGGTCAAGCCGTATCGACTCCATCATCACGAGCTATTCGCCATATGAACTATCTGGATGAATATCCTCGCTATGTTTCGCCAAACTATCCTGAATCATCTGGTGGAAGTCTTTCATATCCTCCTTCGGGATCAGTTTTACCATCCCGGCCTCGCTCGGCATTACCCAAAACACTCCCTGCCCAGCGATCTTTCCCGGTTCCAAATTCGATCCCCGCATCGTTGCCAGTTAGAGTACAGAATCCTTCAACCCAGATGGTCCCATTGACTCCGTTAACTCCTCTGTACCCAACGGCACCTATTAATGGTAGTATTCCTACTTATGGTAGTTCTGGTTCGCTTACGGGGGGGACTGCTCTTCCGCAAAATTCAGTTGAACAATTGCCAATGCCCACAGAACATCGGGATCCGCGGTAAAATGATGATTAAATTCATTTGCCTTCGGCAATGATTAGAAAATGTCAAGCGAATTGTCTTTAGGGATTCAGCTGATAACAGTTGAATCCCTATTTTTTTGTGAATGCAGTCATAATCTTCATGAATTAAAATGCAAATCGGTTGATGATTTTGGCTGGATGTACCAAAGAGCTGCTTCGTGACTACACGGATAGAGATACCAACAAGAAATGGTAGGCGGATCGGTTGTCAGGCTAATAATTAAATGAACAACATCAGAATCAGTGGCATTCACACGATCTTTCCAGCTGGGGATCGGTAAACTTGTTGGATGAGAATGATAAATCGCTAATAGATCGTAATTTTTGTCGCGCATCAGATGATATGCCTTTAACATGCTTTTCGGCTCGGAAGCATATTCAATAGGGCTATCTCGTTCATTTATTAGAGGAATTGCTTGGAGAACCTGCCCTTGCAAGCGATTCGCATCGATTTTCCCAGCTAACAAGCCACAACATTCGTTGGGAAGTTCCGTTTTTGCTTGCTGGATGATCTGTGCCAGGATTTCTTCAGGAAGTAACAAAACCGTTCGATTGCCCCTATTCAATGCCGACTCCATTTCCGTAGAATATTTATCAAGGTTTAAGCAATTATATTGTATTCGATGTTTAAATATGGGGAGTCAATGAAATGCAAGATAAGTTAATTTTGGCCTATTCCGGGGGACTGGATACAAGTGTGATGGTCCCTTGGATTCGGGAACGGTATGGTTATGATATCGTGACATTTACGGTCGATCTTGGCCAGGGGGATGATCTGGAAAAGATTCGCAAAAAGGCCCTGACAACGGGGGCCAGCGATGCCGTTGTTGTCAATGCTACCAACATGTTTGTTGATCATTTTGTGTTCCCCGCACTCATGGCAGGGGCCGTTTATGAATCGAAATATCCCTTGGCTACCGCTCTGGGACGCCCTTTGATTGCCAAATTGATGGTGGATACGGCCCGTAAATACGGTGCCAAAGCGGTCGCCCACGGTTGTACTGGAAAAGGGAATGATCAGGTCCGGTTTGATGTGACTTTTCAAACTCTAGCTCCAGATCTTAAAATCGTTGCCCCGGTTCGCGAATGGAATATGAGCCGACCAGAAGCCCTCGCGTATGCAGCGAAACATAATATCCATGTAGAGGCTACCGTGGAAAGCCCTTTCAGTATCGATCAAAATATCTGGGGCCGCAGTTGTGAAGCAGGTATCCTCGAAGATCCCTGGATCGAACCCCCCGCGGAAGCTTTTGCTTGGACTACCGATCCCGCTCTAGCTCCCAATGAACCTGAGTATATTGAAATCGAGTTTGCTCACGGTATTCCGATAGCACTCAATGGCGTGAAAACCGATGGTGCCCCTCTCATTGATAAATTGAATCGGCTTGCAGGTAAACATGGAATTGGCCGCATCGATCATGTCGAAAATAGATTGGTAGGAATTAAATCTCGCGAGCTTTATGAAGCCCCCGCTGGGGTCGTTTTGCACGAAGCACACCGCGAATTAGAAACGATCTGTCTTAGCAAACAAGCGGTGCGCTTTAAGACCCTCGTCGCTCAGGAATATGCGGATCTCATTTATAATGGCTTGTGGTTCTCCGCTTTCCATCAAGATCTATTCTCCTTTATCGCTAGCAATCAACGATTCGTTTCGGGCCATGTTCGGGTTAAATTATTCAAAGGTAAGGCCACCGTTGTGGGCCGTAAGAGCGAACACAGCCTTTATAGCCATAACTTAGCTACTTACGATAAAGGTAGCGATTACGATCAAGATGCTGCGCAAGGATTTATCAAAATTCATGGTCTGGGCCAGCAAACCCAAGCGCGACAACAGCTTCTCAAAGGCGGTGCTGGGTTCAATCTCCCCGGTTTACCCTCCACCAGAAGTGAATAGTTCTTTTCAATCAATTGAAATCGATAAT
>JAKBAI010000217.1 GCA_021809185.1 Planctomycetota bacterium | reverse complement strand
ATTCCAGATCAAAAGATGGGTAATTGAATAGACTGCTCTAGGAAGTTCGTTCACCACGATTCGATCTTTAAATCGCCCCATCTTGCTTAATACTACAATATCGAGAATTCAGATTATGTTTTATAGAAATATGGTTTTACCATCGATTCGCGGGATCTTTATCCCATTATTCATCCTCATCGTTTTGTTGGACTTAGAATTCCCTTTGCTTCGATCCATTTTACAATTACCCAGCCTTTTAGCAAAAAGTGGGTCTGGTCCATTTCCCGGGCAAGATTTGCCGATCCTCAAAAAAGTGGTCCAATCGGAAATTATCGTTGTTGGTAAAATCCAACACCTTGAAAATGATCTGCTCCTATTGAAAGCCTATTCTGAAGCCAAAGAAAATACACCATTTCAGATAGCCACTCTGAAAGTCGAAAAAAATCTATTGGGATTGAAGAATGAAACTCATCTACGTATCGGCTGGCCAATCAACATTAATATAGGGAGACGAGTTCTGTCTCCGGGACCATTTACCATAGGTCAGAAAGGTTGCTTCTTTCTAGTAAAATATCCTGATCAGGATTTTTATTTTGCTCAGCAATTAACAAGCCCACTCCGCGATGACTCCCCCTCGTATAAAGAAGATATCGAAGAGATCAAAAAAATCGTAAAAGTATTGAATGAGCCCAGCAAAGCCCTCGCAGCTAAAACTGCCGCGGAACGCTCTCAGGCCATAAACATCCTTCTAAACAAATACTCTTCTGAGCCGCAACAGCTTCCAAAAGGGAAAAAATTAGTGCGAAAACCGATCGATCCCGCAGAAAGTAAGTTAATTCTTACCATTTTGGCGGAGATGGAATGGAAAGTGAAGAATGAGAATATTCTAGCTCTCGAACTTTTTTATAAGTTAGGGGTGGAAGGAGAAATTCATTGGGCGGAACCGAAATTCACTACCGTAGAAGAATATCGCAATAAAATGAAGCTTATCTCCAAAAAATGGCTCCAAGAAAATAAAGAATCGTATCGGATCAAAAAATGGGTAGTCGAGTAATCTCGAAGAGGGGTTGAACGAAAGATTTACAAGTTCACGACAGTTTTTTAAGTTCTCGACTACTGCGTATTAATCGAAAGTTGCCGCTTTCTTTGCTGTTCCCTTTTTCTTTACAAAAAATGAACCTGTAGATTAGGAAACAAGATAGATCTTAACCCAACAAAATCGTTACCCCAAGAAACACTGAACCATTCCATCAATACCACTAAATTGATGAAGGGATAGGCCGGCTAAAACGATTTCTTTGGTTTTGCGGATATGCAATTTGCCAGCTTTGTTCTTGAACATATTCTTGAGCATAAGCACGATGAGCTTGAGCGATCTTCTGTTCGGTAACATAACGGGCAATAATGATAAAGCCGCCATACCATAGCCAATTATGGCGAAACAGATTATGCCCGAAGTTCCCATTCAATAACATTAAAAAGATCCCCATACCAACGGTACCGCCGATCTGAATCAGAAATTCCCCTTTCCATTCGGGGATGAGTTGGGATTGTTTACGCAACCAGCGAATATTGACGACAAACCCAATCAGAATCCAGACAAAGGTGATAACACCTAGTCCTCCTAATTCCCCCATCAGCTGACCATAGAGATTATGCGATTCGATTTCACTCCCAGTCGCTGGTCGCCAGGCACCAGGGCCAATCCCTGTTAGAGGGAATTCTCCCAGTAAACGAAACCCAGTCAACAGCCCCTCGATTCGACCTTCCCCTGAAACCTGTGCGTTTTTGGGGCCGACACTTGGATCGATGATCGTTTCAAAGCGATTTTGCAACGATTCGGGTAAAGCAAAAAACATAAGCGGGGCGATAAATATGGCGGCAGCGAGGGCCATAAAGCGATAGCGCGTTTTCATGATGACAATCGCCCACCATACCATTGCACAAACCAGCGATGAGCGTGACCCGGTTAACAGAATAGATCCCATCGATAGACCGATATAACCTAAGAGAATCAATTTCATTCGGCGCGAAGGCATTGTCCGCCAAAAGAGCGAAATAAACGGTAAAGAAAAGAGAATACTTGCCCCATAACTATTCGGGTCTCCGAGCGACGAATCGACCCCGATCAATCGAACGATTCCCATGCGATACGTATGTCTTCCGCCGACAAACTCCTTCAAAGAGTGCAGCATATAGATTGCCATTACCCCTAGAAATGCCAAACAGAACTTTTTTAGCTGATCTTCTTCATGAACCACGGTTATGAACAAAAAATAGAAAAAGATGACCTTGAACCAATTCTCTACCACGATCTGCCCTTGCTCCATCCAGTTCGACATCAACCAACTGACTAGAACCGTAAAGGCAAAACAGAAATAGGCATAATGATGTTGATTTCTCAACCAGCGTTTATCTCCGTAGACGATCCAGGCCAGAAAAACTACAGCCATGTAGATTCGTTCCAGATGAATATCACCTAGAATTGGCCAGATTTCAAATGGGCGATGGATAAACAAAAACATGTATCCAATTAACAACCAGAGCATCTCTTACATCCCCAAATCGCTTAGCTTTGAACCACTTGATCTTGAAACTCTTGATCTTGAATCCAACTCTTCATTCTCTATCGTTCTCCAGACTAGTTCGGTCGAATAATAGGTACAATTTTCTCTTCAAAGGATCGATCCCCAAAGCAACTTATCTAATCCCCCTATAGTAATCTGTAAGAGCAGATTCGAAAATAGCAATTATAATGATTGAATAGCGCTAAATTTGATTGGTTTCCATCAAATTGCAGAGTTCAATTCTTTGAATATCCAGATAAACTAGGTAGAATAGATAATATTTGCTGAGTGTTTTGGTAAGGATATTTGAATGAGTCATCGATCATTGGGGAATAAACGAGTCCTTTTAACAGGGGCATCGAGTGGGATTGGCAAGGCCCTTGCTGAGGAGTTAGCCTCTCAGGGGGCTAGATTGGCTCTAGTCGCGCGGAATCGAGAAAAAATTGCTGAATTGGCTCAGGATCTGATCAAAAAAGGTTGTGAGGTAATCCCCATCCAGGCCGATTTAACGATTGCCGCCGATCGAGAAAAGGTGATAGCGGAAATTACCGCGAAGTGGGGTAGTTTGGATCTGTTGATTAATAACGCAGGCATTGCCGCTTCTGGTCATTTTTCCACTTCGAATGAGAAAATCCTACGTGATATTTTCGAAATCAATTTTTTTGCACCGGTAGAACTAATTCGACTAGCGATCCCTATTTTAAGTCAAGGGAACGATCCGGTTATTGTAAACATCTCTTCGATGTGCGGGCGCAAAGGGATACCGGCTTGGCCCGAATACTCCGCGAGTAAATTCGCTCTTTGCGGAATAACAGAATCTCTTCGCGGCGAGCTGCAACGATTCGGCATTGAAATCTTATTGATGATTCCGGGGCTGACCAAATCGAATTTACGCCGTAATATGATCCGCTGTGACGCGAAAATGGAAATCGATCTCGATCGAGGGATGGAAGCCAACGATTTAGCGAAAGGGATTATTCACTCCGTGCTCAAAGATCGCAGTGAAACCGTTTTCGGATCCGATGCCCGCTGGATGCTACGGATGCAGCGCTGGTTTCCCAGATTACTCGATCGCTTACTCGCTCGCAAAGTCCGCAAACTTTACAGAAATCAATAGTCCCTGCTCCCTCCGATTCTGGGTATTGCTTATTATTCAATACTCAGAAAGTCGGTATTTGCAATACCGGTACTCGCAAAAAATCTCAGGGTTCATTCTTGAACGTCGAAGATGCCTTCCCTATCTTATTCAAATAGACATCGATCTGCTGACCTACAAACAAATTCATGCTAGACTCTGCTGAAGAGTTGACTGAGGAATCGACAGAAGGATCAACCGCGTAAATCACTTGCAATACTCGAGTATCGACCCTTTCTGTCCCCGCCCCTGTCAGAGATTTTTTAGGGATCAGATACGGTTCAATTCGAACAAAGCGCAGTGGGATCGGTTTACTTGGCTCCCCGCGTAAATAGCCAACACCACTTAAGCCTGGCGTGAACTGTGGCAAATCGTTTTCATCAATATCCAAACGAATATTCAGCTGATCGATATTACCCATGATCAAGAGCGGTTGCCCCGCAATAGCATTGACATACTCGCCGACCCGAATATTTTTCTGCAAAATGGTACCATCGATCGGCGCGGTTACAATGTTGCGTTGCAGCTCGATTTTTGTCTGTTGGGCAGCAGTGACCGCTTGGAGATAATTGACGCGAGCGAGTTCCTTATCAAATTTCCAAGCCCCAGCACGTAATAAAGCCAAATCTGCTTTTGCCTTCTCCAGCTGGGCCTCGGCCACCGCTACCAACTGATTGCGATGGATAACCTCCTCTTCGCCAACCGCCATATTCTTGATGAGCCTCCGGGATCGTTGTTGCTGATCCTGCGCATCGCGGAGATTAGCCATGGCCTCGCGCACTTTAGCTTCGGCAGAAGGGAGTTCTTCCAGTCTTGGAAACCCGAGCTGTTTCTCCAGAGCGGATCGCATCACTTCTGCATTCGCTTCGCGTACCTTCAATTCGGCCAGCAATTGCCGATCATCTAGATCGAAGAGCTTCTCCCCTCGCTGCACTTTTTGTCCAACCGCTACATACACTGTTTTGACGATCCCCGATAAATTACTACCGATAGCGATATTCTCACTTTGTGGTTCGACAACACCAGAACCGGCAATCGTAAAAGAATATGGCGATTCGGAGGGGGTGATGGGTGGCAAAGGTTTAGGCGGAATCTGATTCGCTTTGACCACATGAATTACCGCAAAAGTCAATAAACTCATCGAAATGAGGGGTAACAGATATTTGATCGGAATCATCGTTTAACTCTCCTGAAGCTCTTGAGATTAAATTCTTTTCTGATTTTCCTGGGAAACGGAATCCATTTTTTCTATTCGTTCGATGGTACCATCATTCATGGTAATCATGGTATCTCCTAAGTAAAATATTCGGCTATCGTGAGTTACAACAATCACGCAGCGATCTTCTCGGACGGCGACCGCTTTTAAAAGTTCCATTACCTTTTGCCCTGATTTGGCATCGAGAGCCGCGGTGGGTTCATCGCAAACCAGCAGAGCAGGCTCATGCACCAGTGCTCGCGCAATCGCGACACGCTGTTGCTGCCCCCCCGATAGTTGGCTGGGGAGTGAGTTTCTTTTATCCCCCAACCCAACTTGGGCAAGGATCTCCCCCGCTCGAGCGATCGCTTGCCGCCTTGGAATCCGTTGGATGAGCAGAGGAACCGCGGCATTCTCTGCTGCCGTCAACGAAGGCAAGAGATTATATTGCTGGAACACAAAACCGATCTTTTCACTGCGAAATTCTGTCTTTTGCCTGTTCGATAATTCATTCAGTTTTCTCCCAAGTAAAAGGATCTCCCCCTCGGTAGGATCCAACAATCCCGCAATGATCGAAATCAGCGTAGTCTTACCGCACCCGGAAGGACCAACTAAAAGCGACATCTCTCCGTAGGCAACCTCCAGATCGATACCGCGTAATACCTGAATCTGGGCATCCCCTTGACCAAACGATTTCTTGATGCCACGGCATTCTACTGCCATAGTTAAATGAGGAGTAAGTTGAGGAGTAGAATGAGGAGCAGATCCATTAGGAGTGATCTGCTGATCCGATTTTGATTCTCCACTATAATTATCATCTCGATTCATCGCCGATTTGCCGATCGAAGTACTAATCAACCTTTTCGTCAAAAATGCGCCCATCTGCTCGACTCCTTGCTTGCTTTGATCTTAACCGCCCTCATCGATTCATCCTTTTATTTGTTCAATTTGCTATGACTCAAAACGCTAATTCGAAGCAGGATTTTTATCGAAACACGACCGCAGGTTCGAGTACCAGAACTTTTCTGATACTCAATAAACTGGCTAAAAGCACAATAACGACCACAACGACTCCAGTCCCGATCATGATTTCGGGCAACATCGCAAAGCCTTTGAGATGGATCTGATTCTGTGTCCCCTCGAAAAATGCCGCTGCTAGACCGATCCCAATGCCATAGCCCACAATTCCGACAATCGTTCCTTGAACTAATATCATTCCCACCACGCGCGAATTGCTAAGGCCCATCGCTTTCAAGGCCCCAAACTGTCTGAGATTTTCTAGAGTAAAAAGATAAAAAGTCTGGCCAGCAATCGCAATACCGACGATAACCCCTAGAGTAATCGTAATGCCAAAGTTGATCGGTATTCCTGTGGTTGCCAGATAAAAGCGGATCGTCTTCCATTTGAATTCTTCGACCGTTAAGGCCTGCAAATGAGTCTTTTGGGCAATCCTGCGCGCCAACTTTTTCTGATCTTCCCCCTCATTAGCCCCTACTAAAACATACGAAAGCATTCTTCTTTCGGGCGGGCTAAAGTCGATCGATCGGGAATAAAGTGTAAAAAATATCGGCTGCGATTGAAAAGGCTGACCGGAGTCGCAAACACCGACAAGAACGGCACGATGGTCATTCATTTCTAATATTTGCCCAATACGCAATGGCTGCTTGGGCCAGAGAAACTCGTATCCCGCTTGGTCGATAATCACGGCATCGGGCTGCTTCAAGTCAGCCATGGAGCCGATGAGCATTTTTCGCGGTGCTCCAATCAGAGTAGTATCATCTAAACCCAATAAGATCACCTGGCGAAAGTCGCCGCGCGCTTTAGGATGATTCCCCTCCGCTAAGCGGGTGCGAACGGTAGCACGCTCAAAGCGAACCGCCCAGCGCACCCCCTCCACCCCGCGCACCTGATATAACGCATCTTCCGAAAGACCGATTACTTCATCCACATAGCGGACATTCGGATCCATAACCCAGATATCCGGTTCGCGGATATTGTGCAATAAATGATTCGATCGGGTCATAATGCCCACAAAAATGGAAATCTGGTGGCTAATCAATAACGAGGCAAAGGCCACACCGAAAACGATCCCTATATATTTGCTTTTATCCCCAGTAAGCATCTTCCACGCTATCCAGATCATATGCTTACCCCTTTCTCTCGATCCCGATTTTGCTCCTCTTTGGTTGAGAACTCTTTGGTTGAGGATTCTTTGGTTGAAGATTCTTTTGCTACGCTCTCTGCTACCTCAGCAACCGCTTCTCGTTTCGTTATCAAATTGCCTCCGGCTAAACTTGCCGCAACCTTGGCAGTCAATCCCAAACCGTTCAAGGTGAATTGCGTTATATGATCGACTATTTCCTCTACCTGGATCTGCTGCATCCTCTCCGCCCCCATCAATATTTCCGCTATCGTTCGGGATTGCCGGTAAAATAGACATTGCCCAACGATCGAAAACCCGATCAGCCAACGTTTTTGCTCTGGCGTATCTGGAAATAATTCCGCAATTATCGAAAATAAGATTTTTGCCATTGGCTCGATATTTTGCCGGACTGCCGTCTCACACGCGGAAGAAGGATGAGTTATTTCGCGCGATACCAACCGCATTGCTGAAACACGTGGCACCGTTAAAAATTGATGGATTAGTGTTTTAATAAACTGCTTGAGCTTTTCAACCGATTCTCGGGTTTTAGCCCCATCATATTGCCCGGAATCTGGATCGATATTTTTGATCCCAGTTCCGCTTTTCTCAAAATGATTCTCTCCTGCATGTTGAGCGTTATTCCCCCGAGATACTTTTTCATTCGATGAGGAGTGGTCTAGAAACGGCATCCCCTCTTTACATGTTTCAAAAGCCTGGCATACCGCTTCTCGATAGAGCTGCTCTTTTCCTCGAAAATAGTAATTAATGGCCCCAATATTTTTAACCCCCGATCGCTGGCAAATATCACGCACCGAAGCAGCTTCGTAACCAACTTCCGCAAATACCTCCTCTGCTGCCAGTAACAATCGTTTCCTGGTATTTTCTACATCATCAGGAGGATTCAAATTTTCCATAAATTACTCTCGACATAAAACAATCGTTTCAAACAATCAATTAAAACTAATGTATCAAACAATTGTTTTAAAGTCAACAAATATTATTTGATTTCACTCAGAATATCCAAATAGATGTGCACATGTTGTGCGTTTTCTTGCATAAAACTAGGAAAAAATTCGAAATGGATCATTCTTTCTACGTCTAAATCTAATAATCAAATGATTACAAAAATAATTTTAATTAAATCTTTCCACTTAGTTGACTTGCCAAACTAGGTTCGATTTGTTATTAATAAACCATATCTAACGGTAAGAAATGAACCTGTCTCTATTCGTTCTAGTCTTTTATTAAGTGATAGATCGATTAGAACTTTATGTAACCTTTTAAAGAAGGATACAAGTGATAAGTTAAAAGAGATGAGCTTTTCTCTTAACCGAATAGATTTTGCTTAAGGAACTGCGAATTTTTAACTTCGCCTCCTTTTTTTACCCTGTAGTGTAACGGTAGCACAAGAGGTTTTGGTCCTCTTTGTCTAGGTTCGAATCCTAGCAGGGTAGTTCTAACAATCATATCTCAGCTATTTTGAATGCTTATTTCATACTTAAATTCTAATTTCAATCTCGAATCCTTATTTCAAACTTAGAAAGAGCCTTTAATAATCACTTATTAATGTTTCTAATGAATCCCTTTAAGCGTACCTATTTAGTTAATTGAATCGCAGAGAAGATCTTTTGGAGAGGGATTCGATCGATGATAATTAGAATCTAACTACCATAGAGGTAGATAGATATGGTCGGCTGCGGGAACTTCTAGCTGCGTTATAAGTGAACGTCTCCGCGCGAAAATCGAACATTTGATTGAGGGAAATGCTCTTGCCGAAGGCTTTAGCTTCTTTTCGGATCTGGTCTGATTCATGACAAATCGATCCCAGCATTGGAACAGCAACTCGAAAGGATCAAAATCATCCTAGAACAGCGTTTGCTACCCGAAGAACTTAGAGCAATCGAATCTAAGAACCTAATTGAAAGGTGCCGATAGGAAGCATCGGAGAGCTTGTTTAAGCCCGCTGATTCCTCACGATTTCTTGTGTATAGGCGAGCTGAGCACAGATTTCTTTGGTGGTGACAAATCCCAGATGCGGGCGGTACTATCATCTGAGCCAGTGATGAGCGTTTTGCGATCGCTACTCAGCGTTAAACATCTGATAGGCCCCGTATGGCCCTTGAGGACAGCGCGATCGTGACGTGTGGCCACA
>JAKBAI010000216.1 GCA_021809185.1 Planctomycetota bacterium | reverse complement strand
AGTTGATTTTTTGAAATAATCTTCGGACAGTAATTGCTGTATTTTTTTCGGCGACCCAGGATTGATCGAGGGGATTATGATCTTTGATATTCGCAGGCTCATAAATGGGTAAGTTACTAGCAGCAAGGGCATGAATAAAATCTTGTAAGAGTACATCTTGATAATAATGATAGCGAATTTTCACCTGTTCGCTCGTAGCAAAAATTACTCGGTTTTCGTCGAGCTGATGCGTAAATATCCCCGTATCGACATCGGTTATCATTGCCCCCAGCATCAAAACACAGTCGCACTGTTCCACAAATTCCGTAATCGCTGGCCGCCCCATTGCGGCTTGGTAAACCCCCAGATATAAGGGATGTTGTTCCTGAATGACCGATTTACTTAAAAGCGTGGACACAATGGGAATTCGATATTTTTCCGCAAAGGCTAAAACTGGTTCCGCCAATTTGAATCGGTGCAATTCGACCCCAGCAATAATGACCGGACATCGAGCACTTTTCAACATTGCCAACGCTTCCTGCACACTTTCCTGAAGTTCATTGGTATCGCTGATAGCGAAATCCCGAATTGGCAAATGGTTATACAGGGGTGTTAGTTGCAATTTATCGCGTGGAATTTCGATATATATCGGCCTGGTATAGCGCAAACAGGCATTGAGAACGCGATCGACTTCACGAAATGCGGTCATCGGATCGTTAAGCACACAATTGGCGACGGTTAATTTGGCAAATATTTCCCGCTGGGTATCGATCGCCCCCACGGTATGGTGCAAAAGCCAATTGCGTTTTTGTTCTTTCAGGCCCGGCGACCCACTGATGATCACCACGGGGGACTTTTCTGCATACGCTGAAGCTAAAGCATTGGTCAAACTGAATGCCCCTACCGCATAAGTAACACAAGCGGCACCAATACCATTCACCCGCGCATACGCATCGGCTGCGTATCCGGCACATAGCTCATTGGTGGTTACTACCATCTCGATCGGGCTTGCTTCGATCAGCTTGAAAAATGACAAAATGTAATCCCCAGGAATGCCAAACATATGCCGCAAACCCAGATCCTTTAACCGATCGATTAAATAAGTCCCAATCGTTGGTAAATAATCGCTATCTCTATTTTCTGTATTCAACGTATTCAAATGATCGTACCTTTCCTATTCCCCAAGAATATAATATCTCTACAATTTTAGTTAATTCCACGGTTTTAGACCAAATCTTTTTTTCAGTTTCCTTTCAGATTTGAATCAAAATTGATGAATTCAATTGATCCTTCATCAATTTTTCAACCTCCTTGAAATATTCATTTGACTTTTTTCCCGAAGCTATATCCTCATTCATTAACCGATTCCCTTTCGAATAAGGATCCTATAAAGGGATTAACTCGCCTTGGAGTGTTATTTGGAGTGTTATTGTCAATCGATGAGTAAAAGGAAGAACAGATAGGAATGCCTATTATCCTACTGAGAATAGAATAAACGGAGAGTAATTATAGGTTTTAGTTTCACTCTCTTCGAACTGGAACTAATTCACTTATTTAAAGACTTTCTCTAAGATCAGGATTTGGAACCGTTGGGCTTAAAAAATCCCAACGAACCTCAACAAACTATGAGAGAAACTCGATAAGAAAATCAATGGGAACAACAAGAAAAAAATTACTATTGGCAACCGATGCCTGGCGACCACAGGTCAATGGCGTGGTGCGTACCTGGGAAACGACAATTCATCAACTCCAGAAGAAAGATTTTTTGGTGAATGTCATTGATCCCAGCCAGTTTTCTTCGTGGCCGATTCCGTTTTATCGCGAGATTCACCTGGCTTTACCGAGCATGAATGCACTCGCTCGAAAGATTCAACATTTCCAACCCGATTTTATTCATATTGCCACGGAAGGCCCCATCGGATTAATCACCCAAATGTATTGCCGCCGACACCGATTTGCCTTTACCACTTCTTACCATACCAAATTTCCCGAATACCTCAATCAATTTTTTGGTATACCGCTGGCATGGAGTTACTATTATATGCGCCGCTTTCACCGCCAGTCCCGCGCCATATTAATCGCTACCCCGACCCTGGAAAACGAGCTGAAACAACGCGGATTTAAAACTCCGATGAAGCGCTGGTCACGCGGGGTCGATCTGCACCTATTTCATCCCAAGCAAAAAGTCGACCTCCCTTATCCCCGGCCCATATTGCTCTATGTAGGCAGGGTTTCACGCGAAAAAGGGATTGAAGATTTTCTGAAAATAAAGACACCAGGGAGTAAAGTAATTATCGGCGATGGTCCTCTACGGCCATATTTGCAATCGCATTACCCGGACGCGATTTTTCTCGGGTACCGCAAAGGAAATGATCTTGCTCAATTAATGGCCTCCGCGGATCTGTTTGTCTTTCCCAGCAAAACCGATACTTTTGGCCTGGTTATCATCGAAGCTTTGGCATGTGGTGTTCCGGTTGCTGCCTATCCCGTTGCTGGTCCTATCGACATCATCACTCGAGCGGAACTCGGCGCACTTGATGACGATTTATCTCGAGCGATTCTGCTCGCCTTGGATCGAGGGAATCGGCAAATTTGCACAGATTATGCACAAAAATATAGTTGGGAATCTTGTACTAATCAGCTTATCCAGTCGCTTGTTCCTTGCCAATCCCCGATTTCAAAATCATTTAAGTAATTCCCTACCAGATCGATACTTATGCCTAGGATCATGAGTCACATACGCTTCAAAGATCCCCCTTCGAAGCGGGGGCAAATTGGCTCGGTTCCGTACGATATAAACCGGTTTGATGAATGAACTGCTCCACTTTAGCAGGTACCAGATAGCGAATCGATTTTCCCTCATGCACGAGCTGGCGAATCTGGCGCGAAGCGATATCCATTTGCGGAATAGGAACAAATTGGACAGATAGCGATTCCCCAGCCAACAGGCCAATTTTCCCAGCAACTTTTTCTGGATCCGGGCAAACAACATGGGGCCGGTAAGCGATCAATAATTTCGCTTGTTGTACGATTTGTTTGGGCTGATACCAGTTCGGTAGATCGACAAACGAATCGGCTCCTAAAATCAGATTTTTCTCTATATTCGGAAAATCCATCCCAATCTGACACAACAAATCAGCGGTATAGCTCCATCCAGGTCGACTCGCTTCAATTGGTAACAGCTGAAAAAACGGATTGTCCTCGATACCGAGGCGAAGCATCTCACAACGAAGCTCGAAAGAAGTAATAATTGTAGCGGATTTATGAGGTGGTCGGGCGCTCGGTATAAACCATATTTGCTCCAATTTTGCCTGTTCTCGCATTTGTTCAGCCAATATCAAATGTCCCAAATGGATCGGATCAAATGTCCCACCAAACAACCCAATTTTCATACGCATATTCCTGTTAATCGCTTTATTCGAAACGACCGCCCCAACAATCATTCTGTTTTTTTGGAATTTACTTAAGAAATCACTTGTATTGTCCCCAATTATTCGCAAAAATAAGTAAAATGTAATTTTTACAATTAATGCAAATAGCCCATACCATAGTTGCGTTCCGGTTTAAGTTTATTATCCGATTTCTTAGGATTATCATATGAATTGGATTTGGCAAAAAATTCGCCAAATAACTGGCAAAGAACAAAAAGATCAACACGGTTGCTTTAAGCATAATCAATCCAATCGTTCTTCACTCCATTTGCAAATGTTAGAAGATCGAATTCAACCAGCAGTCAATATCGTTTTTAATTACAGTTTGGATACGAGCGGGTTTTTCGCGGATCCAACTCATCAGACCGTGTTGCAAGAAGCAGCCAATGCCATAGCCTCGCAGCTCAACAATAATCTGAGCGCAATAACTCCCTCAGGGAGTAATACCTGGACCCCGGAAATCTACAATCCAGATACAGGGGGGTTGCAGCAGCTCGCGAGCATGAACGTCGCAGCAGATACATTGATTATTTATGTAGGTGCTCGTGCGTTGGGGAGTTCCGAAGGGGGGTTAGGGGCTACGGGCGGTGAGGCCAATGTAACGGGGAGTAGTGCTTGGATCAGCACCGTAACTACCCGCGGGCAAGGGGTAACCACGGGAAGCAACGCTACCGGCTTTGGCCCATGGGGGGGATCGATCGCTTTTGATACCACAACGAACTGGTATTTTGGCACCAGTGCTGCGGGGATCGCTTCAAATCAGGTTTCATTTTTTACGGTTGCCGAACATGAACTGGGACACGTTCTGGGAATTGGTACCGCCCCTTCGTTTTCAGATAAAATCGTCAACGGCGCGTTCACCGGTGCAACAGCTGAATCGGTTTATGGCGGCCCGGTCCCCGTCTCTCCCGATCAGGCTCACTGGGCCGAATCGGTGAATTTAGGGGGCTTGCAACCCGTAATGACCCCCGTATTAACCACGGGAACTTTTTTGACGTTTTCTGCACTCGACTATGCCGGTCTGGCAGATCTAGGCTGGCAGGTCGGTGCCTCAACGGGCGGCACACCCACCAGCAACCCGGCAAGTCAAAATCCAACAGCTACGGGAACATCGGGAACTGCCATCCCTGGTCTTACCAATCCATTAGCAGGGAATACCGGATCGGTTGTAGGTACACAGATCTATGCAACCGGAACAGCTCCGGGCAATGCACCAATTGTGAATGTGTACAATATGGATGGAACATTACGATTTAGTTTTTACGCCTATTCCCCACAATTTTTAGTTGGAGTACGAGTAGCAGTAGGGGATGTACTGGGTACCGGCTATGATGATATTATTACCGCTCCTGGGCCAGGCGGCGGACCACAAATCAATATTTATGATGGGATGACTGGCCAGCTTGTACGCAGTTTCTGGGCTTATAGTCCAACTTTTACCGGAGGAGTAACCGTAGCCGTCGGCGATACCAACGGTTCAGGGCACGACAATATCATTACGGGGGCAGGGACAGGCGGTGGACCTCAAGTGGAAGTATTTGATGGCGTTACGAATCGACTACTACAGAGTTTTTATGCCTATGAACCCACGTTTACGGGTGGGGTAAATGTCGCCGCAGGGGACATTACGGGTAGCGGCCATGCCTCGATTATTACAGGTACCATCCTTGGTGCACCGCATGTGGAAGCTTTTGATGGCGAATCTCTCTCGTTGCTTTCCAGTTTTTATGCTTACTCTCCTACTTTCTTGGGTGGAGTCAATGTTGCTGTTGGCGATTTTAATTTAAACGGTATCGGCGATATTATCACGGCCCCTGGCAGCGGCATGGCTCCTCTGATCGAAATGTTCAATGTCCAGCAACAACTGGTAAACTCATTTTACTTTGGTTCGACATCGATAACCACTGGGGAAAATATTGCTACAATCCCCAAAGGGAGCAATGGTCACCCAGAACTGCTCATTACCTACAGCAAAGGTCTAGCCCCCGTGGTCTTCGGCTTTGACTTAACTAATATGCAAATGACGAGACAATTCCTCGCATATTCATCCTTTTACACCGGCGGGGTAACTCTCGGTTAATTGTAAAACTTCCTCGAACTCTTCGCAATGTCAAGGCGAACGAACGCTGTCATCAAACCCAGAATCAGGGGGTTTACACCCCCCGCTCGCCTTATCAACGAACACCAGAACAACGACTTCCCTGTTTCTTCCTCGAATTTGCCGCAGAGACAAGACGAACGGGGAACGTGAGTCCCCTGATTCTCATTTTTTCTTCTCTGCTGGCCATTTTCCGTTTTGCATCGGTTTAGTCGATAGCAACAACGGATCGATTACGACATGTCGTATTCGTTGGCGTTTCCAGGTATAAACAATATGGACCAATCGATCTTTTGTTTGAATGATCGCTGGATAACTAAACTCAGCATTCGGTTCTTGTTCGAGAATGAGAGCGGCAGACCAACTTTGACCATCTTTGGATAAAGCGAGATTCAAAGGGGAGCGACCTCGATTGGTATGATTATAGACCAGAAGATGATCTCCATTTGCGAGAGTCGTCGCATCGGTACCCGAA
The DNA here is from genome assembly GCA_021809185.1 of Planctomycetota bacterium. GTDB lineage: Bacteria > Planctomycetota > Planctomycetia > Gemmatales > Gemmataceae > JAKBAI01. The sequence continues at coordinate 3,197 of JAKBAI010000216.1, read as the reverse complement.
TTGGGGTTAGGTAGATCTAATAAAACCGGCTCCGACCAGCGGAGACCATTGTTCTCAGAATACGTAGCGAAAAGTTTCCCAGCAGAACGAGTGCGACCGATTGCCTCCAATTTCCCATCGGCTAGTTGAAGAATGCTTGGTTGAATCGCCGCGGGTGTTTTCGCTGAAACCGGAACGCGAATCTTTTTCCATGTTTTACCGCTATCACTACTCTGTTCAAAGTGAATTTGCCAGCTCGGTGGAGGGCTTATCCCTTCGGTGGAACTGGGACAGATTATTGTTCCATTCGATAAATAAATCGGTTTATTTTTGATTGGACCCAAAATACTATCCGGCAATCGAATTGATTTCCCCCATGTCTTGCCATTATCTTTCGATATCTGCATCATCCCCCACCAGCGACTCGGGCTTGGACCTATCTTAAAAAAGAGTAACAGAGTCTTATCTTGCAACGAGAAGAGCACCGGATTCCAACAAGGATACCGTTTGGGTAATGACAATTTCTCGATCTGTTTATTTTTCGTCTGTTCGGGCAAATAATCGTTTGGTTGGAGATGATTCTTGGGGTTTATGAGCTTTTTAATCTGGGGTTGATCCTCGGAAATAATCCCATTTGCAACTTCGACAGGAATACTCCAATGATCTTTTTCGTATCGGGATAGCCAAATCCCAACATCCGAATTCCCCTCCGCTGATCCACCAAACCAGGCAACTACCAATCCTTCCGGTGTTTCGACAATTGTTGAGGCATGACAACTATACACCGCTTTGGGAAACGGGACTTTTTCAAATATCCACTCGTTTTTCAACAAAGCGGATTTGTCCTTTGGTCCGGCATTTATTTTCCCATCTAAAAACAAAAAAACGATTAAATTTAGAAGAAAGAAAGCTAAACAGTAATTCATTTTCGAGGTTAACATGACAAAAACCTGCACAAAAATTGGTTAAAAAAACGAAACGAGTTTACATCGGACCATCTATTTCTAAAAAAATAGCAATAATTGGTGCATATCCGCATCAACTTATTAAAATTATATGACCTTGAAAAACAAATCGAAGTGAAACTTTAAAATCTTTTCTTGAAGAATATCAAAACAACCTCTTGAAACTCTCTATAAAATCTGTTGGATAGAATAAATTCTCTCAATGGATTTAGAAGTATGATTTTCTAAGGAGAAATAAATGAAACGATTACTACTTTTGGTAACTTTTATGGCAACTTTAGGAGTAGGATCCGCTCAGGCAGCGAATCCAGTAGTTGTGATGGAAACATCACTGGGAAAAATTACGATCGAATTATTTCCGGAAAAAGCACCCGTCACGGTGAAAAATTTCCTGAAATATGTAGAAGACAAACATTATGATGGTACTATTTTCCATCGGGTTATTTCCAATTTCATGATTCAAGGGGGTGGGATGAGCCCCAGCATGGAGGAAAAGAAAACCCGCGATCCCATTAAAAACGAATCAACGAATGGTCTAAAAAACGATCGTGGCACCATCGCCATGGCTCGTACCAACCAGCCACATAGTGCTACTTCCCAGTTCTTTATCAATGTTAAAGATAACAATTTCCTCAATCAGGAAATTGCACGTGATGGTGTTGGCTATTGCGTATTCGGAAAAGTGATTGAAGGAATGGATGTCGTCGATAAAATTCGCGATGTTAAAACAGGTAACAAAGGCCCTCACTCCGATGTTCCGCTTGAACCGGTTAAGATTATTTCTGTTAAAGTTAAAGCCTCTGCTCAATAATTTGAACGAAATCTGGCAACTTAATGAATTACCATTCATTTTGTCCTGATTTGACACGTATTTCAAAGAGTTGGATTTAAATCCAACTCTTTGAAAGATTACAATTAAAGTTATTAGCGAAGAGACTGAATATTCCGGGATCGTTGAGCTGATTCAAATCCAATTTAGTCGCGACATTCCCCATCTTACGATTTATTTCTTACGATCGATTTATTTTTGTTGATTCATTTGTTAATTATTCTGCTGGTTCAATTTCTGCATACATAGAACCTTTACAACGATCGATTAAAGGATCAGGACCATAAGCATGGATTTGGTCCCGTTTTAACTCCGCGCGTTCCATAGAAGTGGTGCAAACGATAACCCGCCCTTTGGAATCAACCTCTTTTGCCATTAAAAATCCGGTTTCTTCGGGGTGTCCAAACAATTCTTTTAGCATCCGAATTACATAATCATAGGTATGATCGTCATCGTTGATTAGAATAACATTGTAAGGGGGTTGCTTGCGAATAACGGTCTTTTCTTCGGGAAGTAAGACAGGGTTTGGCATTTTCGATTTCCTTTTCTATCTCATCTTGAATTTTACTTATCATTAGGGTTGCAGGATATTTTCATCTAGTGATAATTTCATCTAATGAAAGCAGATTTCTTCTGATCACCTAAACAATTTCTATTCGGTCAATTGATTATTTTTTAAATGTTCTATTCCAATTACATTAAATTTTCTTGTGATTGTCTCGCTTAAGATTGTCTCGCTTAAGATTGTCTCGCTTAAGATTGTCTCCTTAAAGAAGGATATTTGTGGAATTGATCACCATTTTTGGCACAACATTAAACGATTTATTCTTATATCCAATTTCTGAGAGTCTATCTTAAATCGAGCATTTACTCAGTAGACTCGAACCTATAGCATAAACTTATTCGTAAGCGAGAGTGTTTCAAAACAATACTTCCAATCACTCGATCCCTTTTAATTACATCCATCAACTCCAAGCTATTTAGTTATCACAATAACTCTTTTCATAACTCAATTTATTTGGTGCAACCCAAAACTATAATCTTTATAAAAATCGTCTTCAAAAATAGGGGTTATAAACAGTCATCCACCAGGCAATAAACGACTCCAAATAGAAACTCTGGATTCTTAAAATAATCGATAGCTGTTGGAATCAAACAGCAACGTATTTTTGGCTTTTTTCCGCCTATAGAGAACAATTATTCTCATTCCCATATTTTAACGATACCTACTTCAAATTACAATACTCCTCCCAAAGCTAAGCGTCTTTTTTCAGCAAATCATCGACCGGTTGCTCCAAAATCGGAACCGATCAAACGCTGAAATCGACAAGAGAAGATCTCGATATTAGCCATTTCACTCCGCCTATTTGTGATCTGAAATGATTGCGATTAAACGAATGGAAAATGGATTTTTAAGATCGGAA
>JAKBAI010000215.1 GCA_021809185.1 Planctomycetota bacterium | reverse complement strand
CCCCCTGATCCGTAATCACCAAAAGCCGTTCCCCATCGCAGTAAGGTACCCCATCTAACCACCCTTTAAAGTTCAAGTCGATAGGGGCACCCTGCAATACAGGTGCCCCATCTACCATGGCAAAAGCTGACCCTCGCAGCTTCATCGTATGCAACGAGTCGATCAAAGGTAATATGAGATAGCCGGGGGCAGTAGGATCGGGATCTGGAAATACTAAAATCGGTAACCCTTGCAACGAGCCAATTCCATGATCGGTATTCAACATTCCTATGAACTGAGGGTCTAAACGCAGTCCATTTGCTGCATATTTTTCCACATCGAATATATAGATTCCTTTAGCCTCTGTCGGGATAAAGAGGATACCGGTCCCGGGTTTATTGACAATCCCACTACCCAAAGGCCGACCAATTTGAATCGTTCCTAGCGCAAAGCCGGAGACGATTTCCACTTCATAAATTATTCCGCGCAACGATTTCCCTTCTTTATTGACTAAGTTGTTCTCTTGCAAAGGGACATACGCGCGGTTCCCCACTAACACTAACTTATCGAGAGGGGCACTAGGTAATTTTTGCACCCAGAGCAGATTCCCGTTCTGTACTTGCAGGTTAACCAAATACCATATCGATCCTCGTTGACAGTAGACCAAAACGGTATCAGGGGATTGCGGTGTAACAGGGACACGCACTGGCAATTGTATAGAATCTAACCCGACCCGAAATGCCCAGCGAACCTTGCCTGTCGACTCCTCCAAAGCATAGAGGATGCCCCGAGCCTGGGCAAAGAAAACTCCGCTAAGTTTCCCTGCGGGAATTGTCCCCTTTGAACGCGCTAGGTGAGTAACCATCAAAGATTCTGGATTACGCAACAAATCCTGAGGTTTGGGTATAAAACTTCCTATCGCGATGGGCGGCACTGGATTAGGAAAGCGCTGATAATTGACTCGGGCACGGATTGCATTTTCGGCATTTTGAACTCGTTGGATATATCCATTATCCGTTACGAGCTGGCATTTTGAGGCAAACTCTAAGGCAACTCGTAACTGTTCATCATCAGGATCTGCTAATATTTGATCGATTATGGCTAAATTACCTAAACGGATTTTAGCTAGTTCTACCTTTTCTTTTAATTTCTCTATCTCCGTAATGAATTTGTCTGGGTCTACCTGATCTGGATGATAATTTGGAATAGCAACGATCACCGGATCGATTCGGCCAAACCATTTGACAATCTCCAACGGTTTGTCTTGATTAAAATCTTTTTGGCACCTTTCAACGGTATCATCCCCTAATTTAACCAGAGCCTGCCAAACATCTAGACCGTATTGATCTTTGCTCGAAAAGAAACTGATCGCTGGATCACTCAATAATTTCTGAAATTTTTCCCATTGATCAAAATCGGCAATCAAATCGTCCGGAGTAAGATTGGTTGCCAACAAATTCCGAAAAATAGAAAGTTCCAGAAAAAACTTTACTTCCGCTTTTCGCTCATCTTCAGGATAATCTCTTAAAAATTGATCCAAGCTTTTGCTTGCTTGGAGGTAATCCCCTTTTTCGTACTCTTCCTTGGCTTTTGTAAAAAGTCTCGCTGGGTTGGCTCGTTTAAATTTAATGATGTAGATCGTACCCACGGTAGTCGTTGTAATCAAAGCCAAACAAACTAGAACCAATAATCCCCGCCGAAAAATCCGCTTCTTCCCTTTTCGCCTTTTACTTAATAATTGATCAATCTCATCTTCAGGCCTTCCAAGCGCTTCACTTTGGGAATCCTCTTCGTCGACATTGTATCGTCCGGCTTTATCAGATTTTCGATAATCTCCTCTCGATGAATAATCTCGATCGTCATAGCGATCCTCATCATTTCGATCTGGATATTCTTTTCTCTGCTTATGAGTCTTTTGTGAATTATTCTCTCTTGCCTCTTCGTACCTTGCCGTACTCGGAGGAATCATCTCGTCATTTTCATTATCTTGCCACTGAATAACTTTAGGTACAGAGGAAGTTCCATCTTTCTCCTCCCAATATCGATCTCTATTTCCCTCATTTCGTGGGGATCTAGAATTATCTTTGAGATCGATACTACCCAGGGAAGATATTGTGGCCGGATCGATCGTATCAAAATCATCTTTTTGGACATCCAAAGGGATCTGAACCGATTTGGAACGATCCAATACGACGGCATCCATTACCTTTGATTTTTGAGTTCCTTCCGTTGGAATCGATTGCTTCTTGCTCAAGGGAACAGCATCGAGGACTTTTCCTTGAGGAGATGCTTCGCCATCTAAAGGAATTGCATCCATCGGAATGTTTCTGAGAGCTACCGCATTTTGAGGTACTTCCTCGTGTGGAACCTCAATGAGAGACACCGCCTTGATGGGTACAATCTTATGTCCCTTATCTTCGTGATCATCCACAGGAACTGCTTCGAGCATAGGTACCATTTGCGCAACGGAGTTTACCTCTGCATTCGTAGCTCTCTTTTCCTTATTTCCTGAGGAATTAGGAACAGATTGATCAATCTCTGCTTCTGTTCCTTGGGAAAATGTTCCTTGAGAAAAAGTCGGTACAACGGTCCCCGATCGTGGTAGTCTTTCAGAAAGATTAGCTTTGCCTTCCCCATCCAACTGAAATTCAGATTCTGTTTTTCGAGGAAGTGATTTAACTGGATCTTGAGTTGAGGAACTTGGTGTATCAAGATAAATATCTTTAGAATATGGATGTAAAGGTTCACTATTAGCGGAGGAAGTAGAGGTATATGGTGAATCGTCTTTTTTTTGAGTTGATTTTGAAAAACTTTGGCTGTAAATATCAGTAGGATTGAGATGCTCCGGAACAGAGACCGAATCACGACTATTCATATTCACATCGAGATTCGCATCGAGAATAGGAACTAAATCCCCAACAGCTCCAGAAGAATAAGGCGGGATATAGGTATCACTTCTCTTTGTTGCTTGACGTTCTGGACTTGAGATATTAGGAGAATCCTCCGTTGATTCTTTGGCATTTTCTGGAGAAAAATCAGCAACGGGGGAATCTTCATCCACTTTTGTCCCCGGCGCAGGTGTAGGCTCAGGCTTCTCTCGAACCTCGAATAAATCACCACAGACAACACACCTCATCTTTTTCCCAATCAGATTAGGGAGAAGATGGTAAACATTTTCGCAATTAGGGCATTCAGCTTGAATTTGAACCACAGTAATTCTCAGATCTAGAATTTTATTTCTTTTGATTTATTCTACCGTAAATCTTCAATAATGGGAGAGTCCATCCATCTGAAAAAGTAGAAATCAACCCCCTAAAAGGTGAAGATTTAACCATTCTGGATTGATTTGCGATGAAAAGAGGAATACTCTCTAGTAGAACAAATAAAAGATCGGAATTTTTGGGAACAATAATCCTTGCTTTTCAAAGTGAAACAGGTAAAAAAACGAGATGAAAACACACGAATTAATCGCAGAATTACGCGAGAAAAACGATACAAAAATCGTACTGATGGTTATGGATGGGTTGGGTGGATTACCGCTCGAAGTTGGGGGAAAGACTGAACTGGAAACAGCTCGTACTCCAAATTTAGATCGGTGTGCCCAGCAAGGAACAACAGGGCTGAGTATACCTGTTTTACCCGGAATTACCCCAGGAAGCGGCCCAGGTCATCTAGCACTATTCGGATACGATCCCCTAGAGCATCGCATTGGTCGAGGAATTCTCGAGGCGCTTGGCATCAATTTCAAAGTCGGTTCCAAAGACCTTGCTGTTCGTGGAAACTTTTGTACGATCGACAATCATGGGAATATTACTGATCGCCGGGCAGGTCGTCCTACAAACGAACGCTGTGTTGCTATGTGTGAAAAATTAAAAAAGATTCGAATTCCCGAAGTCGAAGTTTTTGTTGAACCAGTTAGAGAACACCGATTTGTTGTTGTTTTTCGTGGGGATAATCTGGGAGACCAGATTAATGATACCGATCCCCAAGCAGTTGGTGTGCCCCCTCTTATCGCCGAGGGGAAAGATCCTCATTCCGTTACCTCAGCAAAAATCATTAACGAATTTGTTTCTCAGGCAAAAACCATCCTGCAAAACGATGCCCCAACCAACCAAGTAACACTCCGAGGGTTTGCCAAATATCCCAAAATCGAAACCATGGAACAGGTCTATGGCTTACGCTCTGCGGCGATCGCTGTTTATCCGATGTATAAGGGATTGGCTCGTCTTGTTGGCATGGATGTGCTCGATGCGGGTAATACTCTCCAGGATCAGATTACCACTCTAAAAAAAGTTTGGAACCAACACGACTTCTTCTTCTTTCACTTTAAATATACCGATAGTACGGGTGAAGATGGGAACTTCCCTGCCAAAGTCGAAATGATTGAAAAATTTGATAAAATTATACCCGAAGTCCTGGCTCTAAATCCTGACGTCTTGATTGTTACGGGGGACCATAGCACACCTAGCAAAATGAAATCCCATAGTTGGCACCCGGTTCCCACTCTCATTCGATCAGATCTTTGTCGACCTGATCGAGTTGCTGAATTCAACGAATCGGCGTGTTTGAGTGGTGGACTAGGCCAATTCTCAGCTCAACATCTCATGCTTTTGGCTATGGCCCATGCAGGTAGACTTGGCAAATATGGTGCTTAGCAATATAATTTGAATTCAGGCCTGAAAAAGGGGTTAATTGACCGCATGATGCTGGTAATTAACCCCATTGATTTTGTGGGAATTAGATTTTTTTAATCTGTTTTGATCAATAACTATGTGATCTGAGAAAGATTTTTAATTTATTGAACTAACTTCTAATAACGAAATTCCAGGAAACACAACCATTGAAAAATGTTGGCAAATAATGTGGTAAGTTAGTTAGTAGTGTGGGCGATACTTTCGAATTTAATCGAAACTCGAAAAATATCATTTAATCGGGTGGATTAAATTCACTTCATAAGCACTGCCATTAATTTTGCTTTCTGGATTGATCAGCTTACCATCGATTTTGACAAAATCCCCATCTTTGAAAGCTTCCAATCGTTCATCTCTTGCAGTCAAATTAACGCATCCACCATAAGGATCTTCCTGATCTGGCGAACAGTAACGCATACGCCAAACCTTTTTGGATTTCAGATATTCTAACTTCCCAATCAACCAAGTATAATCTTTAGCGTGAGAATATTGTTCTCGAACCTTCTGATTTGAAACATAAGTTTCTGTTACTGTTACCTGATTTCCCATACCCTTCTTACTATCTTGGGTTACCTTCGCAGTCGGCAAATTCGAAGTAGAAACGCTGCCAGGAACGGTAATAGAAGAATCGCTGACCATCGGAATAATTCCATTAGGAACTTTTACATTCGATGAACGAACCTCTCTAGGTATTTCACTTGAATTTATCAAAGACCCTGGCACAAGGCTCCCCTTATTATCAGCGGAGGAATTAGTCCCTCGATTATCAGGGGTTATCGGAATCATTCCATAAGTCGATTGCACCGATTTTGATGTGGGGGAATTCGGGTTCGATTTTGTGGGAACTGTACTAGAACCACTCACACTCGACTTAACCATTTTCGCCGAATTAGAACTAGGAGACAAAACAACATCCTTTGGCAAAGATGATGGATTTGTCACCGATTTATTCGTAGTCGAAAGTGAGGTTCCCCCCTTTTCTACCATTTTGTTTTGTGAAACCAATTTCCCTGTTTCTGCATTTTGCTTAGGGATACTAACATCATCAATAATTAATTCTTTGGGATTATTAGGACTAGAATGAACATGTACTACCGTGGTCGAATCTGTACCAATATTTGCTTTGGCCATACAAGTTGTGCATGGTTTGTTGCTTTGATGGCTCTGTTTTGTGGAACTGCATCCGATCATTCCTGCCCATAGCCCGCCTATAAATAAACCTGTTACAATCAATGTTCTTGACATGTATACAGTTCCTTTCCCCAGTTTTACCAGGAATTGCGCAAAATTTGAGCGATTCCTTTATCTCTATTCATTCGATGAATCCATTTCCTAAATTGAATTCATGAAATATATTACAATCCTCGCTTGCAGAATTATCGTCTTAAAAAGAGAAGAAAGTTATGAATTCCTGGCAAAAAAAACAAGTTTGTGAAGAAAATGACAATTAGAAAAAATAGGGGAAATAGCGAAGCTCTAAAAAACGATTGAACATCCACCAAGATTACCAAGCTTTTTGATAAAGAGATAACAAATCGGTTTCATTAACATCGCGTGGATTGAAACGTGCGGTCCATTGTTCATTCGCCTCTTCAGCTAAAACAGGTAGAATGGTCTCACTGACACCGCAATCTCGGAGCCGAAAAGGTAGTTCCATACAATGAACCAATTCTTCCACTCTATCCGCGAGCTGATGCGCGGGGGAGGGATAAGCTCGATCGAAATTCTGAACTAGAGGAGTATAAAGATGACCATGTGTCTCCCCATTAAAGCGGAGAACATGAGGCAACAAGATTCCAATGGCAATCCCATGAACAATTCCGTAATGCGCGGTGAGAGGATTAGCACAAGAATGGGTAATACCGAGCATTGCGTGTTCGATAGCAACCCCTGCATAATGTGCTCCCAGTTGCATGCCCGCGCGTGCTTGCAAATTATTTGGATTACTTAAGCAGGTTTCGAAATGAGTATTCAGCTGATGCCAAGAGGCTTGAGAAAATACTTGAGAGATCGGAGTGGCTCGCTTACAAACCATCGATTCCAAAGCATGCGCTACGGCATCGATTCCGGTGATAGCGGTGATCGTTCGGGGTTGGGAGACCGTAACCTCAGGATCCAATATGGCAATTCGAAAAGCCGCTTTCTTATCCCCGCAAGCCATTTTTAAGTGAGTCGACTCATCTGTAATTAAGGCATAGCATTGGGCTTCACTCCCTGTTCCCGTTGTTGTGGGAACTCCAATCGAAGGATACATCGGTTTATGCGCTTTGCCGAACCCCTTATAATCCTCCATCTTACCGCCATTTGACAGCAAGAAGTTGATCCCCTTGGCACAATCCATGGAACTACCGCCCCCAACTGCTAAGATGAGATCGATCTGGTGTTCTCTGGCAAATTCGACCCCATTTTCTACCTGACTAGCCGTAGGATTTTCACGGACTTGATCAAAAAAAGCGACTGCAATATCGGCCTCACGCAAATATTGTAGCGCGCGTTGAGGATGACCTGCTTTGGCTAAACCAGGATCTGTAACGAGAAGAACGTGGGTGCCCCCCAACTCTCTTACCAATTCGGGTAAACGTTGCAGGCAACCGGGTCCGAAGATCACTCGGTTCAATGCTGAAAAATCGAATGCGTTCAAAGGACTATTTCGCTTAAGGTTAGGTTGATTGTAAGGATCGTTGCAAAGATCGTTGACGGTAGAGATGGGTAAAGAGATTCCCTTCATGCGGTTGATCCCAAGTTAATCTTGTCGTTGGAATAGGCCCAATATTGAGGCGTTCTATATGAGCAGAGTCCATCATTGATTGAATCAGTTCGTTGTCTTCCGTAAGTACCATAGCAGCAAGCGTAGGGCCTATCGATTTAAGTATCTCGTTTTGCGGGCATTCAACAACACTGGCATACGGAAATAGAAATTCTTTATTTGCTAAAGGATGGGTATAAGATTGGCAGTGTACAATAGTGGGTAAAATCCAGGCACATCGATCCTTTTTCACCAATCTTGACGTACCACGAATTTGCTGAGTAACATCTGTAGCACCCGAAGTTTGAAGCCCTTGTTCCACCATATTCGAAATGGCCTCCGCTACTTCAGGTTTCGCAAATGCCGATAATCTTGCTTCGGGATCGTCCCAGGCTCGGGCTTCTATTTTCGCCAATCTCTCCGCGAGAGCATGGGCAATTTCCTTCCCATATTTCGGGGTCCAAACCGCGGAAACATTGATACACGATCTACCCCCATTGGCCGCTATCGATTCAACGATAGGGTCGATATACTTTTGCCAGTGTTCGACCTGGTCTTGCCCAATGATGACTTTACTGAAACCTGGTCCATGTAACTCGACTCGATGATCGTTTTTGTATGGATCTGTTGTATTGCTATCGCCAAATAACATGCTGCGACCACAAGACTGAAGAATTTTACCTGCACCGGCATGATCGGTAGGAAAATAACTCATTGCAGTAGGAGGCAACCCCGCTTTGATAAACGCTTGTAAAACCCGAAAAGGGGTCCACGGCTCTTCACGACCTGGTTTTAACACGAGAGCTGTTTTCAATGCTAATGTTGGAATCCATAGCGCGTGCACGCCAGGAGAATTACTTGGGAGAATGGCACCAAAAGCATCGGTACAAGGGTAAAACGCTTGCATTCTACCATTTTGGATAGAATACCCCTTGTCCAAAATCGACATATCCAACCCACGTGTCAATCCTGCTAAAATCTCTTCAACGTTCCGCAATACATATTCGACTTTGGCCGCATTCATCTTGCAAAAAACCATCGGTGACCCCGTGGTTGAAGATAAACAACGTATATAATCATCAAAACTCTGTTCGCTATCCCCAATCGGCAAACTCGAATGGACAAAATGATCTGCAGCAGCTCGGTATTTTTCAAATATCTCTTTCGAGGATAGTTTGGAAAGTTCCTTTCTAGCTTGCCCCATTCTGGATAAATCTTTATCCAGACCAAATCCACTCAACTGACTTACTTCCGCAATCGGTTCCCCAGTTACATGATGCACTAATTGAACTTTATCTAAACTGGAATATGGCTTGCCCAACCTTAAAACTGGTATTTGAATCATGATGACTAATTTTTTATCCCTGTATAAGAATAAGAATTCTAAATCTATTTAAACCCTATTCGATTATTTTCGAATTCTATCTCGGTTAATTGTTTTAATTATCTTTGTTTCTTTCGTTCTTTATTCCTATTTATTTCTAGTTACTTTTAAAATTATATTCCACTCCAAAAATTTAACTACTCCCAGTAACATTTGCTTTTCATTAGAATATGTGAAATCGTAAAACTATTCTTAACTCTCATTTACGGTTGAATTTATCCATCCATTATTCAACTATAATGAATTAATCTTTGACTATTTTAATTTAATCTCATCTTATTTGAGAGTTATAGAGATAGTCATAATACTAATTAGAGTATGAAAATTCAGAATAGAATTCAAATCACCTTACCGATTAACTATCTCTATTTAGATCAATTTCAATTTCGAAACGATTCCTCAAATAACTAGTCTATCTTTCAATTGTGCGAAAAAGAAATCAGATGATTAAATCTGTAATCATTAAAATTTTCGCC
>JAKBAI010000214.1 GCA_021809185.1 Planctomycetota bacterium | reverse complement strand
CACCTGCATTTGTGCAAAATTATGTTTCTTTGGGCGCTGGTCCTCGCGCCAGTCAAGCATTGGTTCTAGCAGCCAAGGCCCGTGCCCTGCTCTACGGTCGAACATACGTAGCGAGTGAAGATATTCGCAGTGTAGCTTTCCCTGTTTTAAGACACCGCTTACTCACAAACTTCAATGCGGAAAACGATGGCGTCACGCCGGATCAGATCATTCAGCGTCTACTCGATCAGATTCAACAAGAGTCTAAAAAGTAAAATCGCCTGTGATCATCAAATCGGTTGTTAAGTAGGTGAAGATTGTAAAAGTGATTCATAGACCCCTTATCTCATTTGAGGGACAATCTTATAAAATGATGGGAGTCGCGGACAAAGACCATTCCTAACTGTTCCATCGCAGAGAATAAACCTAAGAGCGAACTAGTCAAAGAAAGCAGCTAACATGTTCCTTGATCAAGATACTCTGGCGCGAGTAATGAAGCTCGAGTTAGAAGCCAAAAAAGTGGTGAAAGGGTATTTGAGTGGCATGCATCGTAGTTCTCAACACGGATTTGCCATTGAATTCGCACAACATAGGGAATACACCCCTGGCGACGATATCCGTCACATCGACTGGAAAGTATTTGCCCGCAAGGAACGATTTTATCTTAAACAGTACGATCTAGAAACCAATCTACTGTGCTGGTTTGTGGTCGACTGTAGCGACTCGATGAATTATAGTTCAGGCAAAATAAGTAAATACGATTTTGCCTCTCAAGCAATTGCGGTATTATCTTATCTGGTTTTACACCAAGGGGATCGTGTTGGTCTGGCACGTTTTTCTGACCGGATCAACGATTTTTTGTCGCCAACAGGAAACCAAGCCAAATGGCGAGATCTTTTAAAAATATTGAGTGATGCTCTCGCCCAAGCTCCATCGAAAATCGGCCCCTGTTTACATCTCTTGGCCGAACGCTTTCAGCAACGTGGGCTAGTGATGGTTTTCAGTGATTTTTTTGATGACATCGAAGAGATTCTCCATGGTTTGAAACACTTGGCTTTTCAGGGGCATGAAGTAGTGGTGTTTCACATCCTTGATCGAGCCGAGATCGAGTTTCCCTTTTACCGTTCTACTCTATTTCATGGTTTAGAAACTCCTGAGGAGATTTTAACCGATCCCAAAGGGATTCGGGATAGTTACTTAGAAGCTTTTAATGCCTTCCGAGCAGCTCTAGAAGTAAAATGCCGTGCCATGAAAATCGATTATGTGATGTTAGTAAATGATGAAAATCTGGCACAAATCATAGGCTCCTATCTCTACCAGCGCGACTTCAGAAAATAGGCGAAAGCAGAAGATGAATCAAAGACTACTTGCTTCTCTTTAATTGCTTCCTTTAGCAGCATTCAATCTCTCTAATCGTTGCCTGATAATCTTATCATCCGATCGTTTCGTTTGCAGCAAGCGATTATAAAGCATAATTGCCTCTTCGCCACGCTTGGCTTTCTCCAATAATTCCCCGTGGATAAGCCCCATTTTTTCATCATTCGGGGAAGTATGCTCCGAAACCTGGAGCATACCAAGAGCCTCACTCCAATGAAGCCGATCCTTTGTCATACTCAACGCATAGATTAGACTAGAGATGATCGAATTATCACCAGGGATTGCATCATTTGCCTTGCGTAAAAATTGAATGATCTGGTTCAAGTCTGACCGATCAGCTAAGATCAGATTGGCTTGTACCAACAAATTGCAAGTATACCCAGCATCCACATCATAAAAGATAGTATCCGTACTTAAAAAATCATGGAGAGAAGCGAACTTATTGAGTAGGATCGCATTGCGAATCTCTACACGCCAAGGATTCTCATCCAGACGATTCGCCAACTCGATCAATTTGGTTATATCTCGTTGCAAAACTTTTTCTACGATGGCAAATAAAGCGACGGAGTGCGCAAATTCGATCTTTAAAGTCCCTTCCAGTTTCCTTCCTTCAAAAGTAAGATTTGAATGGTCTGATATCACCCAACTATCCAGAGAGAGAACTTCCAATTCTGTCTTTAAATTGCGAGAAAATAGCAGCAAATTCTCTTTTGCTTCTTTCGTCCATGGCCGCTTCCAAAATTCATGAAGTCTATCTTCCAACAAATTGAGTTGTTCAAATTGTTGAATCAAGCTCTGATCGGAAGATAATTGATCAATCAATTCTTTCTTCTGTTTTGAAGCAGCATCCGAACAAACTTCTATACCATCCAAGGATTTCTTAGACTCATCGATGAAATCTTTCAAATCCCACAATCCCCCGCCAACAGTCTGGCGTTCACTGTGGTATTTTTTTGCCCAAGTAGTCAATTTTTCTTGGCTAAGTTTTGCTCTGGATTCGATAATGTTTTGATTTTGATCATCAAACTTTTGATACTTATAAATAGTTAGCATCGCTACCAAAAAAAAGATAAGTTGCGCCCCCCAGAAAATCAATTTTTTATAGTGAACTCTCAAGATATATCGAGTAATTTGACAACAAAATCGGCCAGCGACAGAAACCGGCTTATTGTCTAGAAATCGTTGTAAGTCGATGGCCAAATCTTCAGCTCGCTTATAGCGAAAATTCGGTTTTTTATGCAGGCATTTCAGACAGATCGCATTCAGGACAAACGAGATATTTTTATTTACCTTAACGGGAGGAACTGGATGATCTTTTATAATCGAATCGATGGTAGCCATCGCGTTTGCCCCTTGAAAGGGAGGGGCACCGGTTAACATTTCATAGAGGATAATTCCCATGGAGAATATATCAGTTTCAGGCCCTAGGTTACGTTCTCCCCTGGCCTGTTCCGGAGACATATACGTGGGTGTTCCTAGAACCAATCCAGCTTTCGTCGATAATTCGTTCTGGATACTCGTTAACTTCGCTATTCCAAAATCTGCAATTTTTGGGTTACCCTCTTTCGTCAATAAGATGTTCGAAGGCTTTAGATCTCGATGAATAACTTTATGATCGTGTGCAACCTGAATTGCCGAAGCAATTTGAATCATCAATCGAACGGCTTCTCTAATTTCCAATTTCCTAACGGATAATAATTCATCCAGGTTTCCACCATCGACCCATTCCAAACACAGATAAGGCAACCCTGCATAATCTTTACAACCGTAAATTTGAACGATATTAGGATGTTGCAACAAGGCAACTAACTCTGCCTCTTGATGAAACCTTGTAATATTTTTTTCTTCGGTTTTCACACTTGAACGGAGCATTTTTAGGGCAACGATTCGATTTAATGAAATCTCGCGAGCTTGAAAAACATAAGCCATACCCCCGGTATCGATCCTTTTAATAATCTCAAAACCGGGGGGTTCTTTGGGGCTAATCACATCCAAACTTGTAAAAATATTAGAATCTTCTATTTCACAAGTTACCTCATGGATTTTTTCATTTTCTACTTTTACTTCATTTTCTTCTGGAAACGGATCACTGCCAATTGGGATAGATTTCGAGTTTCTGGAAGCAGAATTCTTGGATTTTATCATAAAATCTTATTTATTACCTATCTTATCTAGATTATTCTAGGAGTTGGAAACAATTCAAATTCTGATTTTCGTTAGAGCAAATTAATTTAAAATTTATTAAAATTTCAAATTTTGTCATTAAGGAAAAGTAGTTCAGGTTTTGGGAATTTTCAATTCAGTTAATCAATTTATCAAAATATAATTCAAATATTGCTCTGAGATGAAATTCAGTATGAACCGACCTAAATTTTTGGATCAAAAAGCAAAAGCTTGGTAACCCAATCACCCAAAAGCTCCAATGTTCTTCATCATATCTGTTCTTGCTTTCTTAACCTGATTTTCCATTTCAACTATATTTTTCTATCCAATCTGTTCGTTCCGCAGAAAATATTGATGGAAAATAGAAAAAATGACTTCTACAGTATAATTCTAAATATCCCGTTCCTTGAATGGAATAGAATATGAATAGAGATAATTAAAATAAATTCTGATGAGGACTGGTAGATGGTGCGATTTATGAGAATACCTTCGGGTCTGTGTTTAATTGGGTTCATCCTTTTTTCATCTCTACCAATTGCCCAAAGCGATGAGTCCAAAAATTTGTTGCCAGATGGGTTCCGGTGTTTTTTGGTAGTCGATCGCCGTTTTGAGCCAAAGGATGAAAGAAATCGCAGTGGTAAATTTCATTGCCCTGTTTGTGAATTTGGCTTATCCCCCACGCTAGCCATTTTTTCCCGATCGGTTCCTACGAATGCTGATGATCCGCTAATTAAATTAATAGTACTCCAAGACGAACTCAGTAAAAAATATAAACCGTTGCGGATGGGGGCATTTGATATATTCCTAACACTCAAACAAAAGTTTGAAGACGATGAGGATCGCGATGCTAAAGTTGGAGCTATTTCTGCATTTTGCCAACAAACGAATTCTCCGCATGTGATCACGGGGCTGGCCGAAGCGACTATTCCGGATAGTGAAGGAAATGCCAAAGCCAATCCAAGTCTGAAAAGCTTTGGCGTGGAAGACAACGATGAAATCGTTTTTTTGTTTTATTATCGTTTGAAACCTGTCAAGATCTGGAAATTTACCAAGGACAAAATGCCTAAAGCGGAGGATCGAGAAGAGATTACTAAGGTTGTTAATGATAAGTTAGAAAAGTTATTACGGTAAATTCCATAACTTCTGATCTCATTTCGATAGCCCCTAAATTTCTTTTGCTGAGACAGTGATTAATATTTTGTTTAATCCTATTTGGAATAACAATCTTTCCTGAAACACTTACAAAATAGTTCTTCAGGAAAGAGAATTACCAATAAAACACTTTAATCTATTTAGCTAATTTTGAGAAACCCTTTGCAAATCAAAATCGGACACAAAGTTCTTTAACTACACTTTTTTAACCAGTTATTTTGCTTTTATATCCTGCTTCGGTACAGGCGAAGAAATTTCCCACTCTAGAATTCCCGCTGAGGATTTTGGTTGTAATTGAATTTCCAATCGGATTGCAGAAGATTTAATAGGATCAAAACGAACTTTGCAAAATTGATTGGCCTGGATGGTATAAACATCCTTGGCATGAACTGATTTCCATACTTTCCCATCGAGATAACTAATTTTCCAGGATTGTGGCAGTTTACATCCACCTCCGGTCTTACTATCATCAAACCAGTAAACAGAACAGGAATTGATGGTTTTCTCTTCTTTGAACTGATATTCGACCCATTCTTTAGTTCCTTGGTGAGGCCAATAGGTAAAACGGGGAATAATTGGGTCATTGGAATTTTTTGGTAAAATACCATCACAAAGAGCATCTTCGGTATCGATTGACCAACAATGCGACGATTTAGTAACGTATTTTGGACTTTCTGGCCAATCTTTACCCGCTGAACCATTATCAATGATCGGAAAAGCACTAATTCGTAAACGAGCAGCCCCCATCGGAATGAGGGTCAATGGTTCTAGAGGTTCGTTCGAGTGAATCGGCCCTGCAATCACTTCCTGAACGAGACCATTTCGATCCAGTTTCCAATTCAGAATTTTCCGCCCTTTCACGTGCATTTTTACAGGACAATTCTGGGTAAAGGGCCGATCATCTTCTGGCCATTTACCGGCCTCAAAGGAAATTCCTAAATTCGATCCTTTTCCCATATCGTCAAGCTGTAATCCATAATTCCAACTAGAATCAGGGAAAATATCATAAGCAGGCCAGAGATCGGTCCCTGCATAGCGGACGTACTTTTCCTTGATGAGCAACGAATACGTAAGAGGACCATGATTGATGGAAACGGTTTGATTAGATTCCCACTTTTTAATAGAGGTTTCCATTGGGAATTCTAATTCAATCTTGTCGCCATTTTGCCAAAGCCGTTTCAAAGAGACAATTTTTCCGGCAACGAGATTTGGATTCGATGTGGCTCCGTGCCAATCCTGGACTTTTTTCCCGTTGATGGAAATAGAAGGGCGATGGCACCATTCAGGGATACGAAATAACAATGGGAATTCCACCGAGTTTTTTAGAGTCAATACGAATTGAATTTTTTCCTCGAACGGATAATGAGTTTCTTCATCGATGGTGACTAGTTGACCGCCCGCCACTTTGGCGGTAACCTGGCAAGGAGCATAAAGAAAGGCAGCGAGGCCATCCCCTGCGGTAGCATACCAGAGATGATTATTGAAATACGGCCAACCATGACCACTATTATGCTGGCAACACCGATGCCAATGGGGATTCATACCCAGCATATCCCCACCATTCTGAATTCCAGGGGCCTTGTTGCGGTGGTCGCTCTGAGGCATATTCGGACCTGTGAGATAACGCAAGCCGCGCATATCCGGGCTAAACGCTGCGGGGAGGGAGTTAAAAGTCACATTTTCGCAACGCTCAGCCCAGCTCGGATTGCCGGTGATCGCAATCAGCAATTCATCCGATAACATTTCTTCGACGATACCACATGTTTCGATCATTTGTCTCGGACCTGTAAATCCCTCGCGTGCATTTTCATCCGCTCCAAACATGCCACCAGGCACCTGCCCCCAGACTTTTCGAATCTTTTGATAGACCTGTTCGGTTGCTTGCAAATCTTTAGAATCCAGCGAGAGTAAGCTATAAACCGCAGGTTCTCGAAACGCCTGTGCCACATTCACATTATGGAGATTAATCAATCCCTTATCCCAGCGTGCCGTCTTGCGATGCGTTTTTTTGGCCAGATCCAATAACCAGGATTGACCGGTACGATTGTACAACCACAGGATACTGTATAACTGATCGCCACCGCGCATACTCGGCCAATAGCCGATGAGAAAACGCTCTTCTGGTAATTTTTCCAGATAACGGAAATAGCGTGTCATAAGCTCGAAGACCCTTTTGTCTCCTGTTTTTTCGTAATAATCTTGCAGAATAAAAAGCATCACCATATTTGGCCAGAGATCATCGCGCCCAACTAGATCCGTCGCCTCACCCGTTCTACCTTCCCCGGGACCGAACCACCCATCCTGCTGTTGACTATCCATCGCTGCTTTTACCCAACGGTGTGCTTCTCGAATCATCGCTTCGTCATGAAGGGCATACGCACAATTCAAATATCCTTTTAACCAATAAGGAACCTCTTCCCAACCCCGTTTTCCCTTCCCTGTTTTTGATAACCAAGCATTATCCGCTGGTTTGAGGAAATCACTTATTTCCTGAAGATGACCGTGAAACCCTGCAGCTTGCATCAGCAACATCTGTTTCAACCAACCCTTAGGAGACACTGTCCCTGATGGCAGAGTAATTAATCGGCTCGCTTGCAAAGGGGATCGATTTCCTACGTACTGATGATTCTTTGGTGTCGTTGGGCATTCAGATAAGATCAGATTATCATCCCCAGACCAAACTTTACCCCAAACACAAAAAATAAGCACAACAGATAAAACGACTCGCAGAAAATAGGATCGATTTAGAATAGGTGAATAATCAGTGAACTTCATTTTTTGACTCCCGAATCCTCGCTTCAGAGAAAGAAAACCTTTTAGATTCTCAAGTTATTCATAAACTGCTATAATTAATTTATTGGTTTTGTCCCAGTTGACAACGACAAAATCAAACCACGATTTGATGATTATTCTCCTGATTCGAGAAAGTCAGGGACAATAATCTTTCTTAGATCCTATAGATTATTTTGGGAAGCGAATCCCTGAATCGAGCAAAAGAATTGGCCTAAAAGGTAGGATTCCCTCTTTCTGCTTCGAGAAATAATCTTTATAATAAAAGAAAATTCCCAGGATTGGAGATAGAAAGTATCTTTATGCTAATTGATCATAGTCGCTATTTCGTTTCTAAAATCAACACTTTCAAAGTTTATCTTTTCAGCATGGTCATGGTCTTCTTTACCTGCGATTTGAGAGCACAGGATGGTTCAATTTCCCCTTTGCCAGAACGAAAAGAAGGGAAATACACCTGGAAAAAAAATCACGATCCCAACGGAATCGGAAAATTTTACCTGGGTCGTGAAATTGCCTGGGTGATGGGGCATCAGGGAGCATCCTGGTTGGAACGTCCGGAACGTGAAAAAGAAGAACGCCCCGATAAATTATTGGAAATCCTTAAAATTAAGCAAGGAATGGTTATTGCCGATATAGGAGCAGGAAGTGGCTATTATACTTTTAGAATGTCTCCAAAAGTTGGGGATAAGGGAAAAATCTTAGCGGTAGACATCCAAAAAGAGATGATCGCGATTCTTGATAAGAAAATCAAAGATAAAAACATCAAAAACGTAGAGACGATTCAAAGTAACGAAAAAGATCCGAAGTTACCTGATGGAAAACTCGATCTAATATTGATGGTCGATGTCTATCACGAATTCAATTATCCCTTTGAGATGGTCGAAAAACTGATCAAAGCTTTAAAGGTGGGAGGAAAACTTGTTTTTGTAGAATTCCGCCTCGAGGATCAAAATGTACCGATCTTATTAGTCCATAAAATGAGTGAACGGCAAGTAATTCGAGAAATGGACCAATTCAAGCAGCTAAAACATGTGGAGACTCAGAAAAGTCTCCCTTGGCAACATGTGATGTTTTTTGAAAAAATAGTTCCAACTAAGAAAAAATAACTCGAATTCGCCAAGAAAGGAAATTGTTGACCGTTGTGTTTTATCTTTTCTGTTTAAGAGATTAAAGATCTTAGTGGAGATCTATAATAGAAGATAGAATTCAATCGATCTGACTAAAAATATAAGCAGGGAATCGAATGCCAACCAAAAAACCGGCCAAAAAAAGTAAATCGACCAAAACAGAAATCGTTGCATTTAAAGTGGAATCGGATCTGGCAGAATTTTTGAATCAGCTCCCCAATAAGAGTGAGTTCATCCGAAGAGCTATTATCGCTCAGTTTGGCATGGGTTGCCCACTTTGCTTGGGGTCAGGAATCGTATTCCGTGGTTTACATGATCATTTTCTCCCGATCATCCAAAAAAATAGCCAAGTAAGTTGTCAAAAATGCAACCATCCTGAATCTATCCCTCTCTCTCTTGAAGCGGTCACCAGCGAAGATCGAAAACGGATTGAACAATTTTTCAAAGGGGGACCACTTTATTGCGGTCGCTGTTATCAACAGGTTCCTCCTTGCGATGATTGTGGCTGGCATATTCCTCATGAAGAAGCAGCAGATCATATGAGAAAAAATCATCGAATTTAACTGGGATTTCTTCTCAAAAATCTTCTTACATATCTTTCCCATTGCCAGCAGCTTTTTGACCTAGAGCTGATCGCTAAAAACTGCTTCTGCTTATCGGATTTTCAATCCCTTTCTGATTCGATTTTACTTTCTGATCGATTGAAAA
>JAKBAI010000213.1 GCA_021809185.1 Planctomycetota bacterium | reverse complement strand
TCGAGTAACCAGATCAGAACCAAAAAGAAAACGATCAGGGAATTTTTCGATCAAGAAACGAATTTGTTCTCTTCGAAGCGATACTTCACGAATCTGCCATTTTGTAGCACTAGTATCGAAATGGAGATGGGGATATTTTTCCAATAAGTTTTGCAAATGATCGGGGTGTTCGGGATCTCCGCCCATATGAGCACCGATCCAGTTAAATTCTGGGAATTCGTTTAACATCTCTTCGAAAGGGGGATACTGTTCGGCTTTTGTGCCAAATTTCACTGTATCCTTATAGGTAGATTCCCACCAACAATCTGGATCTCCAACATGAACCATCACCGATCGAATCCCGTTCGCAAAAGCGTGTTTCAACGCGGTCTTTCGCCAAGGGGCATTGACAAAAAAGCCTCGTTCACGCCCTCTTGGTGCCGACCAGAGTTTAACCATGACAATCCCAGAATCCAAAAATCGATCGAGATTTTTCAATACATCGATTTCCGATTCTTCCGGTTTTTTGTTGATCATGGCATTGAACCCAATTTTTCGACCCAATGTTGCTTTTAGGGGTTCAACATCATCAATAGGACACATCGAAATTGTTTTTGTGATTCCAAATTCTTCCGCAATTCGCAGCATTTTTTCTGCATGTTCCGTAGACCCTTTTAGACCAGAACCACCTGCCGGTCCCTGAGCTGAATCGCTTGGCGATGTCATGGTAACATGGGAATGAATATCGATAACTGGGAAATCAAGCGAAACAAAATGGTTTCTGTTCGCATAATCAATCCCAGTCATGTTGTATTCAGGATTCGTACTCATAGAAATATTTAATTGATTAGATATTTTAGAAGATTAGAAAAGAATCGGTTTGCCGAGTTTACGTCGAATAACGGAGAATTGCCCCACGTGCATCAGGGTGTGTTGAGGCCAGAAAGCTAACAATGCCCCAATCGTTGGACACATCGTTGCCATCGGGCCTTCCGTTATTGGTGTATCAAAATCAGAAGATTTCAAATGATTAACAGCCTTTAAGACATGTTCTTCAGCAACTTTGAATAGTTCGAGATACTCCTTTTTTGTTTTCAGGAATCCATCACGGCTCTCTAAAGCTGCTGTTTTCCCTGAATATTGATCCATAAACCCCTCTGGCAGTGGAATCGTAGGCTTACCGGGAAGATGACTTAAAAAAAATGCTTCTGCAGAAATCAAGTGACCGAGTTGCCAGGCGATATGATTCGCTCCTGAGATTGGGCGAACGAACATTTCCTCATCAGATAAATCGTCGATAAATTTCTCGATAAAAGAATAAGCTGTTTTAATACCGATCGCCACCAATTCGTTATTTGTCATCCTTTTCTCCCAAAAATCTTACAAAAAATAGTTCAAAACAATTAAAGATAGAAATATCTTAACCTCAGAAGCAATTAAATAGTAAAATCTTACAAAACGTTCTTAATTGCTCGATATTAGATTAAGTTAAGAAGAAAAAGGATTCAATGTAAGTAGTAAAAGAAATTTAGAAATGTTAACTTAAGAAATAAAAATATGGCAATTTTCAAATCAGTTGTAAAATATTTTTTAGTTAATGAAATAGAAATTAGGTAAAGGATAAAACGATGATTCAGCCAATTCTGGCCCTTTCTCCGAATCAGGTGATAACTGGATGGGACTTTAGCACTGGTTCTGTAAAATGTTTAGCGTTTGATTTATCAGGGAATGTCATTGCTGAAAGCCGATTCCCAACCGATATCTGGACGCAAAATGGGGTTGCAGAACTCAATTTGTTGCAGCTCGAGGGACAGGCAAGAGCAACTACGAGAGATATTGCTTACCAACTCAAGGAGCTGAATCGCTTAAAGGATTGGATTAGTGGGGGGATCTCCGCAACCCACCATACCGCAGGACGAATTGACGCTAGACATAATCCTATTCGGAGAGCGGTTTGCTGGAACGATCAAACACTCGCCACTTATCACGCGGAGGGATTAACCCGTCTTGGGGGTCAAACGAATGTGGCCGATCTGATCGGCGGACCATGGGCGATACGCTATTCGCTTAGTCATCTGGTTAAAGACGAAAAAACATTATCCGCCCTTGATTGGCAGCGAACCAAATATATTTTGCCCCATGGTCCACTCGCTGCTGGTTATTTGACCAACCAATTCGGAGTTATAAGCGTTTCTTCAGCTGCGTCGACCGGAATGATGGATTTGAGAACCAACCAATGGTGTCGCGGCATGTTAAATGCCCTTGCCAATCAACAACACCGAGATTTAGTCTGGACTCAATTACCAAAAATAATTCCTTATCATCAACAAATCGGTGTTCTTTCTGAGTCCTTAGCTATAGAGGCCCATCTCGATGCCAATCATCGCCCGGTTATCTACCCTACTCTCGATGACCAAGCGGCGGGTTTAGCCGGTGGCGGAGCGGTCGATGCTGGTCAGCTCGCTATCATTTTAGGGAATTCCGCTGTAGTAAATTCTTCCTCGGATTCTCCTCCGAATGGAGATAATCTCGATGCCATGAAACTCAATTGGGGGCCTTACTTATGGATGAGATGTTATAGCAATGGTGCTCAATTCCTGGATAAGATCTTGGGGGAAAATCCAAAATGGGATGAATTAGAATACGCTGCGAATCAGATTACCCCAACTTGTAATGGCACTGGAATTCTCCCCTTTGTTTTATCCGAACCTTCTTTAAATATTCATCAATCAAAAATGGAATGGTATCCGAATGAACCGCAAGATATGGGCATTCGCTATCGTGCCTCCCTTGAAGCCTTAGCTTATTTAATAGCACTTGGAGTAAAAGCGCATATCCAGGCAGGACAAAAAATTTCACAAATCACTGTTTCTGGTGGCATTGCTCGAAGTCAACTCATGTGCCAGATTTTAGCAGATGTTCTGCAATTCCCTCTGCATCGATTGGTCTCCAATGAGGGAACCGCTCTTGGCGCAGCTGTCATGGCCTTAGCGGGTTGTGAAACAAATGGCCGTAAAAAAATGGGACTCAACGAAGAGTTTTCGGTTGCCGATTCCGTGAAACATCTTGTTCGATTCAAAGATATTATTTCCCCCAATCCTAACAATCGAGAAATCTATCTAAAAGGCATGAATACGTTTATTCAAATCGCAGGTATACAAAAATAAACACCAGGCTCGAGAATCTCCACTTCGTAATCATGGAGAATCAATTTAAAGATAATTAGGCATCCGAAAATTGATTCTCTTTTAGTTTCTCATCTAGAATATTGACCGGTTTTATTCCCATTCCCATTAATCCCCATGATGGGAAGGCAGATCAAGATCCTGATCTGCTAATGCAATCTTTAAATCGGACCAACTACTCTTGGAACTTTTCTCGATTCGTTGAACAATACAACAATTTCTACCCGATTTCTTTGCTTGGCTCAAAGCAGAAGCTGCGGCTTCACGCATCTCTTCATAACCGATAAGAGTCTCTTCTTCGACGACAACGGTGCCTACACTGATGGTAATTCGAATCAAATCGTTTTGATAATGAATCTCCCCTTCCTCAATATTTTTACGTATTCTTTCGGAGAGGGTTTTTGCCCCGTCAAGATTCGTATCCGGTGCAACAACCATAAATTCTTCGCCACCAACTCGACCTACCGTATCGATTGTCCGGACCGCATTCACCATCCGAAGAGAGAGCCACTGTAAAACAAAATCTCCTCCAGGGAGTAAATAATTGGTATTGATATCTTTGAAATGATCGACATCGATTAGACTTATTGCCAACGGAAAAGGGACTCGAGTTCGGCGAAGTAATTCGTTCTTGACTAGCCGATCGATAACTCGACGATTCGGTAAACTGGTAAGCTCATCGGTCAGTGCCATTCGTTGCAACATCTGATTACGTTGTGCGAGCTGTTTATTAGAAACTTCCAAATCATGCGTTCTTTGTGCAACCCTCTCTTCAAGATCTCGATTCAATCGAAATAAGTCATCTAAAAGCTGTTCATGACTTCTTTCCAAGAGAAACATTCGAGAAGCGTTTCTCAACAAAGAAATTATTTGATGCGGATAGAAAGGCTTGAACAAAAATCTTTGCGCGAGAGATGAATTAATGGCATCAACTGCTTGTTCTAGACTACTTAAACCGGTCATCAAAATTCGTATCGTTTTCGGATAATGATCTCGGACCCACTCTAAAAGAGCTAATCCGGATAGTCCCGGTAATTCCTGATCGACGACCACTATATCGACAGTATGACCTAATAAATAAACTTGGGCCTGCTCTGCACGATCGGAGCAGTGTAGTTCGTAATCAGTTTGTAAAGATTGGTACATCATTGTAAGAATGGAAGAGTCATCCTCAACTACGAGTACCGAACACTTATAACGGCTCACTGTAAACCTTATTGAAAGTAGCTTCGGGGTTAAATATATTCTAGACTAACCCTATCTGATCTGCACGATTACAAACTATAAAATCGTAAATTTCTTTTCAAGTTTTATTTAGAAATATTTTCTCTAATTGCTGATCAAAAATTAAACCAAATTATTGCATCAGATTTATTTTTTTATTGCATTAACTTAACTGAAACATTTTCCAATCAAAAGATTTGTGATATTTCTAAGAAAAAACTAACTGTCATTCGAAAAGGAATCTTCTGCATTTAAGATGTTAAGCTTGGGCTGAAATCAGTTAATAATTGAGGATTAGCTCAAAGAAGTGAATTATTTAGTTAAAAGATGAGAGCTACTAATTTTCTTGAAATATTATTGCTCTCAACTTTTATTTTTTCACCGGAAACAATTTCAAAACAGATTACCAATGGTATTTATACAACTACGATATTGATCAGTCGACTAGGTACAACTTTTATAAGTTTGATAGTTTTCCCTTGCAAATAAGATTGGACCTTAGCATCAGCTAGTGCTAACGATTCCAACTCTTTCTCATCGATCCCCGCAGGAACTTCTAACTTCACTCTTAATTTACCATTAATTTGCACGGGGATTTCCAAAGTTTCAGCAACAAGTAAAGCTGGGTCATAGACTGGCCAAGTCTGTTTAGTAATCGATCCATTTTCGCCCAAAACTTGCCAAAGTTCTTCAGCAAGATGCGGAGCATAGGGACTTAAAAGGATAAGAAATGTACGCAAAGCGGGGTATGACCTCGTCTTGGAAGCCGTTAAGTGATTACAAAGTTCCATCAAGGCAGAAATAGCGGTATTGAAACGTAGATTTTCTGTATCCTCGGTCACTTTTTGGATGGTTCGATGTAAAATCCTCAACGTCTCAGAAGTAGGCAGATCCATGGTCACAAAGGAATTCAGTTTTGCCACCTCCGCCCCCTCATCCACGATTAACCGCCAGACTCGATTCAAAAATCGATATACCCCTTCGACCCCTTGCATGCTCCAAGGTTTCATCGCCTCCAAAGGCCCCATAAACATCTCGTAAAGTCGTAAACTATCTGCGCCATACTCCGTAATAATATGATCGGGATTGATGACATTACCTCGACTTTTTGACATCTTATACGATCGTGCATCCACACGGATTGCAGGATTGGACTTCAAAACAAAACAATCCTCAATCTTCTCCACTTCCGCTGAATTAACAGAAATCGGAGCAATCGGAAGATCGTTCCTCTGCTTCAATGTTGCTTTTTCCCCATTGAAATCGATTTGATTTGCAGAAATCCA
The DNA here is from genome assembly GCA_021809185.1 of Planctomycetota bacterium. Lineage (GTDB taxonomy): Bacteria > Planctomycetota > Planctomycetia > Gemmatales > Gemmataceae > JAKBAI01. The sequence goes on along the minus strand of JAKBAI010000213.1, from coordinate 3,648 downwards.
TTTTCCAGTCGGTTTAAGCTTTGGTTTGGATTCGCTTCCTAACGGACCTTCTTCGGTTGACAAGACTAGTTCCGCTTCTTGAAAACCGGTGTACTCCATTTCACCAAGAATGATCCCCTGATTTACTAGCCTATGGAACGGTTCGGGGGTTGGCACGTAGCCCAAATCAAAAAGCACTTTATGCCAAAAACGCGAATAAAGTAGATGCAATACGGCATGCTCCGCTCCTCCAACATATAAATCGACGGGGAGCCAGTAATTTAATTTCTCTTTACTCGCAAACTCTTGTTCATTTTTAGGATCGATATATCGAAGATAGTACCAGCAAGAGCCAGCCCATTGCGGCATGGTATTTGTTTCTCGTAGATAATTTTTGCCATCAATCGATACACGGACCCAATCGGTGACCTTCGATAGCGGCCCATCTGGTGTCCCCGTCGGTTGAAAATCGGCAAGATCAGGTAATTTCAAGGGGAGATCGCTTACAGAGAGTGGTCGAATATGACCAGTCCTATTGCCCTGATTGTCCAATTCGTGTAATAGCGGAAATGGCTCACCCCAATACCGTTGTCGGCTAAAAAGCCAATCGCGCAGCTTAAAATTCACTTTTTTCTTACCGATCCCGCGCTTTTCTAAATCTGCAATTATCTTCTCTTTACACTCCCCTGTCTTCAATCCAGAAAAGTTCCCACTCTGAATCGATACCCCCTCTTCGCAATAGGCTTCGCGAAAATTCTCTAGGGTACTCTTCGTTTGTTGGAACCATTTTTCTGGTGGGTTGACTACAGCGACGATCGGCAATTGATACTGTTTGGCAAAAGAAAAATCGCGCTCGTCATGCGCAGGTACTGCCATAATCGCTCCGGTCCCGTATTGAACCAATACATAATCGGCTATCCAGATTGGAATCTCTTGCTGCGAAAACGGATTTAAAGCATAAGCCCCGGTAAAGGTACCTGTTTTACTTTTATTCATTTCCGTTCGTTCAAAATCAGTTTTTTTTGCGGCTTGGACTCGGTAATCCTGCACGGTTTGTCGATAATCTTTATGTGTAATCTCATCAACCAACTTATGTTCTGGGGCCAGAACCAGATAGGTAGCACCAAAAATCGTATCTGGCCTCGTCGTAAATACCGAAATTGTCCCACTCGGGCCACTTTGCTGAACAACAGGAAAGGCGATTTCTGCCCCTACAGATTTCCCTATCCAATTTCTCTGCAACTGTTTTATCGATTCAGTCCAATCGAGCTGATCCAAATCGTCTAAAAGACGATCTGCATAGGCTGTAATCCGCAACAACCATTGTCTTAACGGCAAGCGTATCACCTCATGATTGCCGCGTTCCGATTTACCGTCGATAATCTCTTCGTTTGCTAATACGGTCCCCAGAGCTGGGCACCAATTGACAGGCACCTCTGCCTGATAGGCAAGCCGGTGCTGATCCTGATAAATTCGAACCGCTTCAAACCCCTGTTTTTGAACCTCTTCCGGGATCGGTAATTCAGAAATTCGCCGACCTTTTTTCAAGTCATGATCGTACCAAGTATCATAAATCTGCAAAAAAATCCATTGCGTCCATTTCACATAATTTGGGTCGGTCGTATCCACTTCACGATCCCAGTCATAACTCAGACCCAAAGATTGAATTTGCCGCCGAAAGTTATTGATGTTATTCTTCGTTGTTTCGGCAGGATGAATCTGATTCTGAATGGCAAATTGCTCGGCGGGCAGACCAAAAGCATCCCAACCCATCGGGTGAAGAACATGCAGCCCTTGCATCCGTTTCAATCGGCAATAAATATCGGTTGCGGTGTACCCTTCCGGGTGTCCGACATGCAAACCGAATCCACTTGGATATGGAAACATATCTAAGATGTATAACTTCTTGCGCGAAGAGGTTGTCCCCGACTTTGAGTCTCTCTCTTTAGGATCGCTCTCTTTAGGATCTTCGCATCGATAGATTTTGTGCTCATTCCAATAACTTTGCCACTTTGGCTCGATCAACCCGGGCTGATAATGCGGCATATCTTCTTACCTTATCTTCTTATTAATTTCTTCTTCCGTTTGATTACCCTAACCGATAGACTTATTATCCAAAATGGGAAGCGTCAATAAAAGGGATTGCGAATTCTTTTTCAAGTTCGATCGGAACTCAAAAAACTCAAGGATATGCTTTGAAATTGAGATTAGATTGTTGATAAAATCGAGTTTTTAATGAACTCGCGAACCTTGAGACGATGATCGGCTCCATATTCAATGGAAGATCTTTTCTTCAACTTCAGATTATTTGTCGATTTTTCCTAAGATATGGATATCCTAGCATTCGTTCAGGTTCGCTTGTTATTATTGCTAAATCTTTATTTTTCTGGTAAAAAAATCTCAATTTTAGCTCTAGATCGTAACTGATGAATAAGATTCTGTTTCAGCTCGACTTCGAAAGAATCTTTCACATCGGCTAATGATTTTTCAAAATTAGATGGGCGACCGGCTTTCTTTTCGGTTACCATTAATATATGGTATCCAAATTCGCTCTCCACAATATCACTGATCTCTCCGATATTAAGAGAAAAGGCAGTTTTCGCAATACTTTCATCAACCTGGAATTTCCGGGATATAAAACCTAAATCCCCTCCATTGGGAGCCGAAGGGCATTGAGAATACTCCTTCGCAGCAGAAGCAAAATCTTTTTTCTTATTGATTATCTCTTCGCGAATTTTTTTCAACCGATCATAAGCGTTCTGTTTTTCTTCAGGCTTCGCGTTTTGAGCTACTCGGATGACGATATGGCTCACCTGAACAGTAGTTTTATCAAAAAAATCTTTGTTCTGTTCATAATACGGTTTCAACTTCTCTTCTGTTACACTGGTCTTCATGAACTGCGACATTTGCAAGAGTTGATAAATGGTAGCGCGTAATTGGGATTCGGTCTGATTATTTTCTTTGAGATAATCTTCGAGGGTTTTCCCTTCTTGCTTTAAAGAGCCGATCAGTTCGATCATCCCTTTATCCACTTCCGATTTTGGAACTGTTATTTTTGCCTCTTTAAAGTATTGCCGCACCAGGCATTCGGTAATCAACAGCTCGAGAGTCTGCCGGCGATCGAGAATTAATTGGCTTTGCGTTAATGGCACCAGAGATGGCCCGCGTTGCTTTAATATGCTATCGATATCTTCAAGGAGAATTATCTCCCCATTTACTTTTGCAGCAACTTTATTATTTTTCGTCTCCCCTGCTTTGCTAATTTCAGTATTACTTCCTAAGAACAGGACAAATAACATCAAACCTATTAAAGTTCGATAATTGCCTTTTTTCATAATTTTACCCTTATCGTTTCAATGATTCGATTGTTCCAAATAACCTATTGTTTCAATTACTCGATGGAATTTTTAGAAACTAATATCTTCGCTATAAATCATTTACTTCGGGTTGTCCAGAAAAAAAATAATGAAAATCGCAGATTTTGCTATTATCTAAATACTCTATCTTTTGCTTTTTACGTTGCTAGCGAATTCAACTCAAATTTCTCCTCTTCTTTTGCTGATAGGAACATTTCGCTCGTTAGGTGCTCTTTAGGAACCATCGCATGTAATTCAATCCATACGCTCGCAAATCCGTTGAAATAATTCCCCTATCTCAATCATCCTCATC
>JAKBAI010000212.1 GCA_021809185.1 Planctomycetota bacterium | reverse complement strand
TTCAGAGGAATGGCAAAAACTTATAGTTCGAGAAAAATTAAAATGAAAAGATCGCCCCATATTTTTTATAAATAGTTACGATGATTCTCAATAAAGATATATCGCATTAAATATTTGTAATATGTTTATTGGGGTCGAATAATAGAACGGAAAAAGCAATGAAACATCGAGAAGTGCTAAATCGCCGAACATTTTTACGCGGGGTAGGGGTTACCATGGCTTTACCCTGGTTTGAATCGAAAGCAGTGTGGGGACAGGGGGATCCCCAATCGGTGAATGGCAATAAACAATCTGCATCAGCACCGGTTCGTGTTGCCGTATTATTTGCCGGGAACGGGTTTCATAGTCGAGAATGGTGGGCCAAAGAAGAAATCTCGGGAACGAAGAAGTTATCCTTAGGGAAAGTGCTCTCCCCTTTAGAAGAATTTAATACCCAATTAACGTTTATTCGCGGATTGTATAATGCCGAAGCGATGAAAGGGAATATCCATAGTTCACAGACAGGGAATTTGCTCTCCGGGGCACCGCTAGCCCCTGGCGGAGAGATCAAATCGGGGCAAAGCTTTGATCAACTCATCGCGGACCATGTTGGCAAATCGACTCGAGTGCCAAGTTTGGTTTTAGCCTGTGAAGCGGCAAATCCCTCGGTGCATAAGAATTATTCGATGCTTTATAGTTCTCATATTTCTTGGAGTTCAGCGACGACACCAACTCCATTGGAACTTTACCCTGCCTTGGCATTTGACCGCATGTTCAAAGACGGTACCCAAAAGGGGGACCAAAGTGTTTTAGATGCCGTTTTGGGAGATGCTAAACAATTTCGATCTCAACTGAGTTCTTACGATCAGCATAAACTCGATGAATATCTCAACTCGGTACGTGATGTAGAACAAAGGATCAAACAATCGCAAAAGAAAGGGGAATTGCAAGGTTGGCGCCCCTCCTTGACGAAGCCGAATATCCCGCGTCCCAAAGATGGTATTCCGCAAGATATCGCTGAACATATGCGACTCATGTGTGATCTGGTTGTCCTCGCTTTTCAAACGGATACGACCCGGGTCTGTACTCTCAAATTAAACAATGACCATTCCTCTCTACGCTTCCCTCATCTGAAAGTCGACTACATGATTCATCATCTCCTCTCCCATTCGGATGGAGCGGATTGGTTGAAAGTGAACCAGTTCTTTACGCAACAAGTTGCGTATATCGCTAGGAAACTTTCAGCAATTCAGGAAGGAGAACGAAATGCTTTGGGTAATTCGATGATTCTGTTTTTATCCAGTATGATGACGGGAAACCACAATAATGATCAACTCCCTGTTGTGCTTGTTGGCAATGCTGGTGGTAGAATTGCTGGTGGCAAAGCCTTGAACTATCAGGGTAAACCGAATCGGCAGCTTTGTCGACTCTTTTTATCGATGATGGACAAAATGGATGTCCATCCGAAAAAATTCGGAGATGCACAGGAACCTCTTCTTGAGATTTGACCGGAGCTACCCTATCTTCCAATGAAAGATAGGATGAAAGTAATTCAATTTTAGCTACAGCGATCACAGAGGAAATAGTAAAGATAGGATAACCCTTCTTCAAATTGCTTTGAAAGTCTGAAGGATTCCCCTCGGTGTGCTCTGTGGCTATTTATTTTGGCGTTTCAGGCCCAGCGATTTTAGTTTTCCTAAATTGACGTATTATCTGAAGAATTTCTTCCGGTGATCTCCTTTCTCGTTGCTGTTATTTATTTTTGAATTCCCTTTCCCTCATTTAGTGGAAATTATTTTTTCTAAACTACCCAAATCAACAAAATATACCGATCAATCTCTATTGACATCTGATGAAAGTAAAGCTATCCAGACTTTATATTATCTTCGTAATTAAGGATAGTTTTTGGATGGTATGGCGACTTAAATTACTACTGATCTGGCTTATGGTCATGCAATTTTCTGCATGTAGCTGGCTACAACAGAAGCGCGCGCACTGGCTTGGAACAAGTGATAGCAATAATGGAGTATCTGCCAATACTACCCAGATTGCTTCGCCCGCTCAGGTCAATAACAACCAACCGCAATCCTTGTTTCAGGGATTATTTTCTAGGCAAAATTCAAATGTTGTAAATCAGCAGAATTATTCTGGAACTCCAGGGAATTCAGCAAATCCTGTAAACTCGGGTTACATTCAGAATGGGAATGTTGCTAACGCTGCCAACCCGTTTAATAATTCGACAGTAAATAATAGAACCACTAATTCGAATCAGACCAATAATGCTATCAATGGAAACTTAAACCCGAATAATGGGTCGCAGGTCTATTTATTTCAGAGACCACCAATAGAAGTTATTGTGCCGCCGATGGATCCAGCGGAACCGATGCCTGGGTCGAGTGAGACTAATAGCGCGAACAGTAATTTGAATAAAAACAAAACGATTTCTAATGAATCTATCGGATCGAAAAATCAACGTTCGAGTATTGCCTCGATTGGGCTGTCGCCTCGATATTCCAAATCGAGTAATTCGCAAACAACTTTGGCAAATCAGGAAAAGGTAGACGGTTCCACTAGTAATCAGCTCGATAAAAAGAACGCTGGGAGCGGAACTATTAACCAAAGTAAAGAAATGAAAAAACAGCAAACCAATTCCTCTTTGCCTCTCCAAAGCCCACCATGGCCGAACCTATCTTCGCAAGAATCAACCAATCAAAAAGATGAATCTAAAACCAAACCGGCTCCAAAGCTAAAAATCAAGTCGGATCAGATGAGTACCGATGTTATCTGGCCAAAATTCCCAGATAAAAACGATGCTAGCAGTTCATCATCTGCACCTGAGCAACCGGGACAATCTCTTAATATCACTCCTAAAAAATCGGCTAATCGAACGAATGGTCTCAATGAAAGCGTGTCATTTCCTCCATTTGATCCCGTATTGTCGAATCCTGAAACCGTAAAGAAACCAGTAGTCGACAAAACTCGATTAACAGGTTCTAGTGTAGGGAACTATGCACCATCTAATATTGCAAGCTCCAATGTTAATAATCCCAATATGAACAAGGTGCCCCCTTTACTCCCGATTATCGAGCAATCTTCAGGAATTCCAGAGAAAGTGATATCCGCATTGCCGAGCGATAAACAGTTGAGTCCGAAAAAAGTTATCTCAATGGATACTCCAAGTGAAACCATTTTCCCAGTTAATTCCGTACCCACTAGTCCAGAGGTCACTATTCCATTAACGATTACCAGTAATTCTGTGAAAAATGAGCCTATACCTAATCCGACTCATGTTGATTCACAAAAAGAATTAGATCATATTGCTGCTAATTTCCCTTTGCTCAAGAAGGGGAATGAAAATTCTGAACAGACAAAATCTGGAAATTCAACGATCTTGAACTTGAATAAACGCAACGAGAATATCAGAGAGATAAACAAGAGTGATTCATTAAATCTTGGAAAATCTGCTCAAGGAACTCAAGAAATCGTTTCCGATCCGCCTTTGATTAGAGCCATGAGGGAATATCTGGCTAAACATCCTGAAAAAGCTGTTCAATCGTTACAAAATCTGGATGAAAAGAATCAAGAGGTTCTTCTCCAAATATTACCCATGATTGCGCGGTTATCGGAGCATGAAGTTGCTCAATTGCAACCGGACGAAGTAGCGGTTTACATCGATCAGCTCCAGAACATGGTCAACAAGTTTCGCGAGCGAGCTTCCCTCAAGATTGGCACCATTTGCTACTGCCGCAAAGTAACGAAGTTTGGCCAATATGAACCATTACCGAAAAATCATCGCTTTATACCCGGTGAACCGGTAGATTTATATGTGGAATTATTTAACTTTACCTGGCATCGCGAACCAGCTGTGAACGCATTAACTGCTAATTATCGAATGTCTCTTGGTAGCCGAATTGAACTACGAGATAGTCATGAGCAACTGGTTTGGCAACGCGAATTGACCACTACGGACAACCGCAGAAAAGCGCTTTCCGATTACTATTTGGATTATCGATTTTTTGTTCCAGAACTTAAACCAGGAAAGTATAAGCTAAGTATCCAGATACGGGATCAATTAGATCAGCTGATAACACGTTCGTCCCAGCGACAGCTCGATTTTGAGATTGATAAACCTTAATTGAATGAGCATAGGAGAGCATAGAATTGCCAACTGCGAATTAAGTAATTCAATTAGGCAAATAGAGAAAACAAAAATGGATCGATCCAAAAGTATAGAAATAATATGCTGAGCTACGAAGAAGGTTAAATAATATCTAAAATAATAAGAATCGAATCGATCATTTAACGGAATTATCGCGCGGTTGGGATCCGTAGGGGAAAGTACGGGTCAAATGGGGGAACCAGGATCGGAACTTTGAGGGGGAAATCATGTTGGTTCGAGTTGGTCGCAAAATTCTGGGGATGTCCGCTCTGCTTGGTGTATTGGCAATACCGCAACCGGTATTTTGCCAGATGAGTTCGTTTCCAAATTCGTTACCAAATTCGTTACCATTATCGGCTATGTCTTCGCCTAAAAATCCATCCGAAATAAATCGTCTCCAATCCAATAATAATAGAACATCAACAATTCAACAAGTCAGTAAAAATGCAAAGACGCAACCGCCTCAACCGATATTTATCAATCGAGCTACTTTCAAACTTCCGTTCCGGTTAAGTCAAGAGACGCGCAAACGAGTGAAATTAATAAGATTGTATGTGGCTCGACCAGGTGCAGATTGGAAATTAGAGCAAATCAGTGGAGTCGATCAGACCAATTTTGAATTTAGCGCTAATCGGGATGGAGAATACCGTTTTGTTTTTGCTCTTGTTTATGACAATAATCTCGTTAAGCCAGAATCTCCTGAAAAGGTTGCACCACATCAAGTAATTATTGTCGATCGAATCCCGCCGCAGATCGGTTGCCGAGCAGTAACTGCTGCCAATGGGACAACCTATCTGCAATGCCAGCTTCAAGATGCTCATCCGCTGCTAAATTCACTTAAAATTCGCTTCCGTGATGCCTCAGGTCGAGAATCCCCGCTGACAGCGGTTTCGCCGGAATCACCCACCTATTTTCCCTTGCCGAATGGCCAAAAGAATTCTGGAAGCTTTGTCGTTCATGCCGAAGATCGAGCAGGTAATATTGTTGAACAAGTGATCGTTTTAGATGAGCAAGGGCAAGGAAGAATTGTTCCCAATCGTGTCCAAAATAATGCTCAATCAACTGAACTGGTTACAAATGTTCGCAACAATCCTGTTAATAATCCTATAGTTCCAGGACACGTTGCTTCGCACAAGTCGGTGGATCAACAATCTTTACCACCTGATCTGAGATTGCCAAATAGCAAGAGATTCTCTAGCGATTCAGGCAATAATCCATCTGGAGTGAATTCTCAAGTAAATAATGTAGCTCCCATCCCGAATTTGCTCGATCCCGGAAAAGGAAATCAGCTAACACCGAAAGATAATTCATTATTAAACAACAGGAATGGAAGTTTTGGCAAATTCCCTTCGTCAACGGAGTTGGTTAATTCTCCAGCAAATAAAGGGGTTTTGCCAACAGGATATAATTCCCCGTCATCTAATTCTTTTCCTTCGAATTCTTCTTCGTTGAACCCAAGGCAACCGAATGAATTACCAAACCAAACGAATTCATGGGTGACGGAGAAACCTTTAGAACGAAATCGTATAGATACAAATCTGCAAAATATATCACCAACCCCAATTAGCGGCTCCATCGGCACAAGTAATGGAAATAGCTCATTGAACAAACCATCTAATTATAATTCAAGCGAAACTATTCCAATGCCCTTAATCAAGCAAGGGACAAATATAAATGACGATCGGTTGAACCAGACGGAAAATCTCCTTGGAGGAGGGGGGAATGTACCAGCCAATCTGCCAGCAAACTTTCTTGCACAGAAACAGCCGATCGAAGAACAGCTCAAAATAACTCCAACATGGATAAATGTGCCCCGATGTCGCTTAAACTATACGATCGAAAATACCGATCCCGATGTTCAAAATAAAACAGAATTCTGGGCCACGAGAGATTATGGCAAAACTTGGTCGCAGTTGAACAATTTAGCGGAAGCAGCTAACCAGAGTCCCGCCTTGTTGCCTCTTCCTGGGGAAGGAATTTTCGGAATCGTCATTCGTGCCAATGGCAACGGTACTCCACCCAAATCAAATGAAAAACCGGATTGTTGGGTCGGGGTAGATACTACCAAACCACTCGTCAATCTGCTTTCAACTACTCTTGGCAAAGGGGAGGATAAAGGGTCGCTACTGATTGTTTGGAGTGCGCTCGATAAAAATCTTCTCGAAGATTCGATTGAAATCAAATATGCACCAAAACCGGAAGGCCCTTGGCAATCGATTGTCCAGAATTTTCGCAACGATGGTACTTATCGTTGGTTACTCCCAATGGGAATTCCAGGGCATATCTATATACGGATCGAGGCCTCAGACCTTGCTGGCAATCGTAGCTCCGCTATGAGTCCAGAACCGATTAATTTACAGATCGGGCAAACCCAGGTTAAAGTTCTGGGTATCAGTCCAGGTCGATAATTCGAACATCGATTCTACTTAGAATTGGGGTTAATACTCGTTAATCCCGTTTCTAGAATCATTCGCTTTTATTATCTTATTTTTTCTCCGATTCATGTCTCAAACTCTGATAATTCACTCATTACAAAATATCCGATTCCCCACTTACAAACAAATTATATGTGTCATATTCAACCTTGTGATTTGAGAGTCCAAGGGATTTATCATTTATTTGATTTTGGACAACTAAGTAAAACGAGATAAATTGTTCTGAAAAAAATCAAAATAATTTGAGCTTAAAGCTTTGAACTTGTTTGAGAAATACCAAAAAATAATGGGATCTGATAATTCAAGATAATTAAAAAGACCAGGAGATAACCAAGCTGTTCACGAAATCGATTCAAATCATTGTTTTGATGCTACTTGTGAAGTCGCCACCCCGATTTCGCTTACACTTTGGCCACCAAAAAATGAGCTGTAAAGATTGAACGTGAACAGCTAGGTTATCTCCTGGTTATGAGAAGTCTCCTGAATTCATTTTCTAAAGGTTAAAAAATAGTCTTTCTTTGGATTGTTTGAATAATATCTTGGCTAAATTATTTATAAACAATATCCTTTGGGCTTGTTATTTGTGATGTAAAATGGCTACAACCATTTTTTCCGCGTTTGTAACATCCCCCTTAGCAATAGGAATGTTCTGATTTCGTAATTGAGTTTTCGCGTTTTTAATGTCCGAGATGGCTCGATTCAATTGTTTGTGATACGATTGATGACGCTTGGCTACGGCTAAAGCATTAAACGCAGCATTTTGTTGTCCGATACCCCTATTGGATCGAATCATTTTAGAAGCAGAAACTAGGTTAGATTCGGCCCCTTGAATTGGCGAAGTTGCTCCTTGAATATTATTCTTTTTCAAACTAGATTGTGCTGTTTTCATTTCTGCTAGGGCACGTTCTAGATGTTGAGTAAAAGTCATCTGATTACGATGATGATTGCGACTACTGGTCCGGCGATGTTTGGAAGATCGGTTAAAAAAATGAGGATGAAAAGCTCCTGTTACGGCTCCTAGCCTAGAAGGAGAGTAAATGAAGTTATTATTAAGTCCTCGACGAGAATTGCGAACACTATTTATATTTATAGGATTATTACTCACAACTCTCTTTGCCGATTTGGTTGGAGTAGTCGTTTTCTTATTGTTATTCGTGGTTTTTTGTTGGTTTTTCGAATTTGGTTTATTGTTGGGAGCAGGTTTAGTTGCTTTTGGCTTGGATACTTTTGGCTTGGATACTTTGGGCTTTGCGGATTTTGGTTTAGCGGACTTCCCTTTTGCTACAAATAGTTCAGTAATATTCAAAGAAATGTTATTTTTATTCGTTTCAAATATTCTAACAACGATCTTGTCGAGATTTAAGAAAGAAATCTTAGAATTTACAAATGGATCGCAATTATTTGCTTTAGAATAATCATCAACAATATCAATGGAGCTTCTATTTTCCCATTTACTTACTTCGGAGGCTCGTGTAGAGATTACCCCAAACACGAGAAGACTAAATAAGATCATGGTGGGAAACGAAAAAATCGATACAGAACTATTTAAGTTGTCGACTAAATTCAAATTTAGTTTCCACATTCCAATCAGTTTGTTGGAACTTTGTTGATCTTTTAATTGCTGAAGTTTCATAGGGAAGTCCTCCGAGTGATCCCGCGAAATCTAATTGCGGATCTTTTTGTATACCTAATTCTGATTAACTAATTTTGCTCATTGATTCCACTCAGTTAGCCGAAATTATTGGGTAAATGAATTAGTTCATTTTTTCGAACTAATTCTTCTCTAATATCTAGAACCAAACCCAACACGAATAGTTCCTCTAAAAATAGAAGCGGATGCCGATTTTTTCTAAAACTTTTTTTCGCTTATTTCGATGCCTAAAATTCTGATCGACAAGCAACCAGAATGGAGCAATTTTTGACTTGAGATTGATCGTTTGGAGAGCAATTAATGCGGAATTAATAATCAATTGTAGAAAATTTCGACGGATTCATATTTGATTTTTTGGTTAGTTACTCCTTTCTCCGAAGAGATTCTAACTTGATTCACGATTTTCAAAGATGATTTTCTTGTTGTTATCGATTGGTTATTATAAACAAGATCGGATTCTTACACGATAGACCTATTTTTGTGCTGCCAGTAATGTTTAGTTACCTGTCAACGAAAAATTCCTTAAATAGAATAGTTTCTGTTTTGATTCTTTGATCTGATAACAATTTGGAAACTCCATAAAATCTGTTTTATAACCCACATAATGGTTATAAAAATAGTATTAACAGCTTCTGGAGAGATTGATGGTTAAAAATAAAAATAATCGTCGCAACCAATCGACTGGTAAGGATGAGAGCAGGGAACCATCGGATCTTTTAGCCTCAAATCCTAAGCAAAAATCGCAGCCTGATCTTTCCACTAACAGCAACTCGGATGAAAACTCTATCCATTTTCAGACAACGAGTTTCAATGAGTCCCTGACGACTCCCGATTCTTCTTCAGAAACTTCCCAAAAATTTAAGTTTAGCCGTAAAGCCCTTGATAAGTTTATTCAGGAAAACTTTAAAAATACTGAAACCATCCGAGAGTTTATACAAGCGGCGTTTCCTCAACTGGTTGATCTCCTTGATATCGATAAAGCGGAGAGTAAACCTATCGATTATCTTTTGCCAGGAGGACAAACTCGCTATCCCGATATTGTCCTTAAAATCCCGATTCGCAACTCGGAAAATATGCCGATCAAATTTCTGTATCTTTACTTGATTGTGG
>JAKBAI010000211.1 GCA_021809185.1 Planctomycetota bacterium | reverse complement strand
TTCCGATCTGCTCGATTCGGAGTGAAGCATATTATTGCCAATGCTTTCCCGGGAGGAAACGTTGCTGGGGAACTCATTGATCGGGTCTTAGAGTGCGTGCACCAAACCGCGAAAGACCAAGAAGAAAACGAAGCGAACACCCGCAATCTAGCTTCCGAAGAAGAACTCCAACGTGTGGGCGAAGTTCTCGATGAAGTAAATGGAAAGCTTTCTAAACTGATGGACCAGATCACGTTTATGGATGGTTTACCAGATGCAGCAAATCAGGTTATCCGATTTGCGCTCGCTACTGATGACGCCGTCCGTGAAGGGTTCGCCAACCTTGAAGGTATCGTTGGACGTTTCGAGCGGATCGAAGAACAAGGTCGTGAAATTCTAAGTAAAATCGGATATGGCATCGATCTTCAGTCGACCATCCTCGAGTTAGTTACCAAGCAATCTGTCGTCGTTGATTTCGTTAATGAACTTCGTGCTGGTGGCGTTCAACCTCGCCAACTTGGCGACTCGTTAGCGAAGTTCAGTCATTGCCTAGCTCAGTCTCGTGTGGGGCATGCTAAAGAAGCACTGCCTCAACTTCGCTCCATCGAGTTTGATCAGCCTACCTCAGTAGCGGTGCAAGTAGTGTTGGCAGCAAGCTCTTCGCTAGTCAACGATCTGCACAGTGCTGATCGAGCATTGACCAAAGCTGCAAAACTGCGGCCTGCGGATGCGAGACTCAGCGATTTGAGTCGAGGCGTAACAGAGGCCTGTTCCACAATTGAGACCGACCAAATAGAAACACCAACCCAAAGTAGTCCTAATCTGGGCGATGAGCTGGATGGTTGGAAACTAACCCAGATCCTCGGCCAGGGGGGTTGGGGACAGGTTTTCCGGGCCGAACGAGACACTCATGTGCGCGCACTTAAAGTACTGCGTCCCGAATTAAGTAAAGAACTGGGCTTCGAGAACACGATCAAGCGCGAAATTCTTACGCTGAACAAGCTTGGTCGCCAACCGTATATTGTTGAATTCGATGATTTCGGGTATGCTCGGCCTTATGGCAATCTATACTACTTGATGGAATTGATCGAAGGCGAATCGTTGCAAACCCGGTTACGACGCTCTGGTCCTCTCTCTGTTGCCGATGCGGTAAAATTATTCGGTTTGCTAGCAGGAGAGGGGGGCTTGGCCTCCGCACACGCTCAAGGTATTGTCCATCGCGACATCAAACCTGCAAACATCCTTCTTCGAGCACTTGACAACTCTCCTGTCCTGGTCGATTTCAGTTTGGATAAGGCTATTACAAAAACGTTTGCAGCTCCGGAACAACTTCGCGGTAAACCAGCGGATACTCGTAGCGACGTCTATTCTTTAGCAGCATCGCTCCTGTTTGCCACGATTCAACAAGATGAAGCTGCCCAAATCTTCGCGACCACAAGACAAGAACCTTTTGAGTTCGATTCATCTAAGATCCCTAATAAGCTCGAACCGATTCGAGAACTTCTCTCAAAATCGCTTCATCCAAAACCCGAACACCGCCCGAAGGATAGCGCAGCATTCTTCCAACTTCTTAGACTTGACTCCACTCAAGATAAATTAACTCAAACCTTCGGCAAGCCTCTGATCGTCAATATCGCAGCGATTCTAACACCACAAGTTGTTGCATCAGATTTGCCGCCTATTCCGCAGGATATTTTGGCCTTGGAAGGTCAGCTGAAAGGTCTGCGAGATGCCATTGACTCGATCGAACACGGTAATCATCCTGATATTCGAGAAGCATGGCAGACAATTCAAGAAAAAAATGATTCGGAAGGGCAACCGCTGATCGGCGCGCTAAAACAACGCATTGAGAAAGATCCATCAACTCGTAACTCTGAATTGTGTTCAATTGCTCCAGATGTTCCCCAGCGAGCGGTGCTCTCGGTCATCAACGCCTTAAAAAGATTGGTAGAGTTGAAGCGAGAACGAACAGAAATCGAAATCAAACTTGCGAGGCGACAAGAAGAAGACTTCAAAGAAATCTTGGAACAGGTGTTTAATCAGTTAGGAGAAAAGCATTTCCCACTAGCAGCATGGGTGAAATTAGAACCTGCACTTTCTGCGCGGAGGTACAGCTTTGTAAAAAATTTGCAAGAGCTACTATCCAAAGCCGAAGAACATTTCGCTACATTTCTCATTAAAAAAGAAGCGGAACGAATACGTCAGGTTAGAGAGAGTGAGGAACGGCACAAGAATGAACAGGATGAAACTGCATGGAACAAAGCTAGACAACTAAACACCGCTGAGGGATTCGAAGCATACATAAATACATTCCCAGCTGGCAGATACGCTGCGGAAGCGAAAAAACATGCTGCAATTCATTTGCGGACATTACTTATGCGAGATCTATTGAATAAAACTCTTCGCAAAAAATATCTTGCATATCGAACAGAAGAACAGTTAAATTCTGACGTTCAAAGCACCGATGGGATCAGCTGGCTTTGGCCAATCTTGGGAACAATCATTGGCGGGCTACCGCTAGCTCTATTGCTGGTGGTACCGGTAGGACGCCATTTTCAGTTTGATCTAAATTTTCTTGCTGATGGAATGTGGTTACCGCTTTCGTATTTTATCCTATATTTGGTCTTTTCCATTGGATTTGGACTATATCAATCTGAGTGGTCAAGAGACGAATTAAACTCCAAACATACAGGAGCTTTAGCTAGTTGTTGCTTAATTATCACATTTACAGCTTGCGCAGGACTATGTGCTGGTTGGTATTTATCTTATTGCTCGTTATGGCTATCAATACCTATTCTGCTAACTTCGCCTATATTGGGCGGATTAATTGGGTATGGACTTGTAGTAGCGATAGAGCGTTTCTGTTATCCAGATAAAACAAATAATCGTACTTTAATGATCGACATGACCACCGGAATTGGCTCTATATTATTTACCCCATTGTGGATAGGAATTGGTGGACTTCTAAGTATTAGAAGGGATATATATATTGCAAGTTTGAATGCTGCGAATCTAGGCGAACGTACATTTACTCATAGTTATTCACCCTTGGGCTGGATATTTTGCTGTCTTGTAGTTAGCATTATTATAGGATTAATCTTTGGAATATCGCGATCATCAAATCAAAAAGCTTCGTATGAGAGAAGAGAGTTAGCTAAAGAATACGGTCCGATTCCTCGGTATATGCATCAAAATAATTATGAGAACAAGAAGCGACTAGGTGCATACTCTTAAATCAATCTTAATCCGTTTCAAGGATAATAGATGAAAACTTAACTATATATCTATATATCCTTAAAGCCTGGAGTTTATAGAAATCTATCTTTATAATTTTTGACAATTAGGCTACAGAGTGATCTCTGGAACGGAAGCCTATGCAACTCAGAGACTCTATATTAGCGAGTGCCGCCCAATAGAGTTTTTGCTTTTTAATATCAGCTCGCGTTGTCTCACCAGCTCCCAAGAACGTGCTTTTTGAATTATGAATCGATCATCTTCCCATCAGCAAAAAGAACTCTTTTTTCACTGGATTCAATCGAAGTATTTTCTAATTTTGACTCAATTATTATTTGCTGATTTACCTACTTTTTCAAGAAATGGGAATAATTCGATGATGTCTTTTGGTTCAACTCGATAGGCAGTTCCTTTCCCTTCGTAGAAGCCGTAACGTTCTATCATAAAGGGGAGTAATAAGCTATAGCGAAGAGTTTTTTTCAAAGTCAAATTTTCCAGTTCTGCATCAGAGTAAGTCAAAGTACCATCTAGAAAAGGAGAAAATTGATCTCCTTTCCAACTTTTGATACGAATCTTATAATGATTATCTCGATAAGAGAAAAATTCATCTTTATCTTTTGAAAATTGGTTAAATTGGTTATCATAAGATCCAAAACTGGCAGCAATCTTAAGCAAGCGAGCGAGCCGTTGATGACTTAAACCCATTTTTTCAACCACATACTCGTTATCTTCAGCCAGGATTTCTAACAATTTTTCGTTTGGTCCCAAAAATCCTTTGCTTGATCCATCTAAGTAGGCCTCTGCCTTTAGAGGATCTTTCATTCGGGCACCTGGTCTCATATTTGCCTCTAATAGATCGATCGGAACGTTATTAATTTCCGTTAGTCCTCGGATTAGACTTGTTTTATTCTTTCCTCCCACCAAAAACCCTGTTTTGCTATCTTTGACAGGTTGAAGAAATGGTATTAGATTTTCATCAAAAGAATTCTGTCCTCCATTTTGTTCCGCTCGAGTGTTATCTTCGTTCTTCGCTGAATTTGATTTTGAAGAACAGGAAAGTACGAGAGAGTACAGAAGCAATAACGCCATCATTCGAAACATATTTTTGATCTCCATCCTTTTCTGGATCGATCTATTTTATGATAATAAACTCGTAATACATCATTCACGCATTTAGTTCAATGAAGCCATCGCGTTAAATGAGTTGACTTGGTTGGTGAAAATCAGTCTATTTCCAACGAAATATCTTCAAAGAGATAATAAAACAGATAACACCCCAAATCAGGAGAATGCCAAATTTTGGTACAAGCTCGGTCAAGGATTGTCCTTCGAGCATAATCCCACGCAAAGCATCGTTCAGAGCAGTTAAGGGGAGAAGTTGTAAGATAGGCTGCATGAACTCCGGAAATTTTTCAGAGGAAAAGAAAACCCCAGAGAGAATGGTCATCGGCAGCATGACTAAATTCATTAATCCAGAAACCGTTTCCACCGTTTTGGCCCGACTAGCAACCAAGAGACCAACTCCGGAAAACGCAAATCCGCCTAGGAGTAGAGTGAATAATAGATAGAGTAGATTCCCCTGAATTTGAACCCCAAAGAAGAGATAGCCAAAGCCCAGCAAGATAATCACTTCGGGAATAGAAAAACACAATCGAGAGATAGCGATGCTTAATAAGAAATCTCTTTTTTTCATCGGTGTCGCTAAAAATCGTTTTAACAGTTTTCGAACTCGCATATCGACAATGACAAAACCGACCCCCCAAAGGCCTCCCCCCATTAGATTCATTCCGACGAGACCAGGTATAAGAAAATCGATGTAGCGAATACCTAATTCCTCGAGATGATGTTCTTTTACTGTAGGGGCATCCGGTTTAAGAAATGTTCTTAAAATCGTGTTCTGAACGGCATTGCGTGCTAAAACCGATTCGGGCCGATTCGGTTCGTCCCACAATTTATATTCCCACTGAGTGGGGTTGGTTAGATTATTCGTGTTTAATTCTAATACTAGGTCGGTTTTACCACTGCGGAGTCGTTTTTTCCAGAGAATTTCACTTGTACTTTCTACGATGATCAACCGGGGATCTTTCTTTAATATAGTCAGTATCTCGCTACGCTGGCTCTCCGAATCAGAGAGCAAGTATAGATCGATCGTTAATTTTTCGATGGGGCGCTCGCGAAATGCGGTGCCCAATGCCAAAGCCATTAAAAGAGGAAAACCATAAACCCAAAAAACCGCTGCTGGTTCTCGGAAAAAATCTTTTAATCTTGCTAGAACAAGTTGCTTGATAGCAGATTCGTTTGTCGATTCGTTGTCATTATTCAGGTTGTTCGAAGTGGACATGGGGTTCCTTACTTAGATTTTTATGGGTACCAGTAAACAGTAAATTTAATGGAAATCGTTTTTCGATTCGCGGATTACAAATCGGAGATCCTAGCTTATATTCTTTGGCTATTTTGGCTAAATACTCGATGTTCAGGAGTTCTAGGCTCAGAGCTTCTATACTCATGGCTTTCGGAGGGATCTATTTTACTTCCCCATCTTATTTATTCGTTTCGTCATCGCGTAAATGTCTTCCCGTCAAATTCACAAAAACATCTTCGAGAGTGGCATGGCGAGTTGATAGACCAACTAATTCAAATCGATTATTCTGGAGATAATTGAGCAAAGCGGGTAACGCAACATGCGGTTCGTTTATCGTAAGCTGGTGATGATGATCGACGATGCGAACCGAACGTATAGAAGGGAGTTGTTCTAGAACTTTCGCATCGATCTCTTGATCGTTGGCCAGGGTAAAATCGATAACATGTTCCCCGCCTAGTTTCGCAATAAGCGCTTGGGGCGACCCTAAAGCAATTACCTTGCCATGATCCACAATAGCCACTCGATCACAAAGTTTTTCGGCTTCATCCATGTAATGAGTTGTTAATACGACGGTTCGATTCTGTGACCGGAATTCGCGAATGATATCCCATAGTTGTCTGCGTGATTGTGGATCCAAACCGGTTGTCGGCTCATCTAAAAAAAGCAATTCCGGATCCCCAACAAGCGCAGTTGCTACCGCGAGCCGTTGACGTTGGCCCCCAGATAATCGAACTAGCCAAGTGTTCGCTTTCTCTTGCAAAGAGACTTTTCGAATGGCTTCTTCTGGTGTGATTCCATTTGAATAAAAACTTCGAAAAAGTTGTAATGTTTCTTGAACGGTTAGTTTATCAGATAACTTTGTTTCTTGTAGAGAAATTCCGATTCGCTCTCGGATAAAACTTTCATCTTGCCGCCATGTCTTCCCTAATATTTCAACTTCTCCTTGGGTAGGCTCTAATAGTCCTTCCAGGATTTCCATCGTCGTTGTTTTGCCAGCTCCGTTCGGACCAAGCAAACCAAAACATTCTCCGGTTGCAATTTCGAGATCGAGTCCATTGACCGCTTCTACAACCTCTTTGCGTGATTTATAAACTTTTTTCAGATTTTGACATTTGAGTGCTGTGGTCATCGTTTATTAGTTATTCCATTTCCTAAATCAAAATATGAACTTGTTCCTGGGCATCCCCAAAGTATTCGAATAAAAATCAGATCTATTTTTAAATTCGTACGGAAGTTAAGTATATATATTTTTAGTTGTGGGTGATTAAAATCTTTGGAATCTGAAAATGTTTATATAAATTAATTCTAGAAAATGACTAATCCCTGGAATTCTTTAAAGCAAAATGAGAAACTAAAACAGGGCAGGATCCATAATATGAAAATTTAGTGAAAAATAGATATGGGAGAATTTGGACAATTATTTGTTTTGAAACCTCCCAATCGTATAAAATCAGTGATAGAGAATCTATTTCTTAAAGATTAGATTTTCTCTTATCAAATCCTAACTCGACTATACCACTTTTGGAGTTAATGAACTCAGAACCGATTTCTAATTCAGAGTTATTCATTTACATTTTTGAATCCTAATTACATCCGATTTGACTCTTGTTTAACCGGTTGAGAATTACTTTTTTCATTTTTATTAAGCGATTTGGAACGTGAACTCACGTTACATTCTCCGCTCATTCACGTTGGCACCCCCATTTTGGGTAAGATCCATATTTGAAGTATGAAATAAAAGACGAGAAAGCCAATCAGCATGAGATATGGAACCGATTCCATACTTTTCCTTTCGAAGTTTGAATCTTTTGGAATTAAATTAATATCTTTCTGAGAATCCAATAAATTTTCAATCGTCATAATAAGTTCTATATTAAATACATTTATATAAAGCATCTAAATATCTAGACTATACAATATATAATCGCTTTGTCCATGAATCATTCGATAAATTAGTCGAAACTAATCTCGATTCGATTACAGAAAGAAAAGTGAACTCAGATATTATATTTTTCAATTTATCGATTCTCAACACTCATAAGACTTACATTTAAATTATAGGCGATAAAACTCTAAAATAAGAAGTACAGAATATAAGAGAGCCAGAAGGTCAGCAGGATAATATGAAGAATCGAATTAAATATCTTTACGGTTGAATCCCCAAATTCCTAAAATAATAGAAATCGCAGAAGTAACCAGAACAAAATTGGTCCAAGGAGAGACCTGTTCCCAGCCATATTCTCCTTTTAAGATTCCTGGCATCTTGGCAAAAATTCGTTCCGGAGCTGGGAAAGATTCTGGGAGCAGGGTAAATAAGGATGAGCCTCCATAAAGGATAATCCACAGAATAGTAATTCCAAGGATACTACTATTCGTTAAAGCCCCTAAGGAAGTACCCCAAGCACAAACCCCGAGAATCGTAACTGAAATTGTCCATAATGCAATCAAACTCCCGTGAAAGGTCAGATCTTCTCCCAATAACAACGAGCTGCCAAGAAGCATGGTTCCCGATAGGAAAATCAGAGTAAGAATGACCACGAACGAACGTGCATGCCACTTGGCAAGGAAATATTGATAGCGGTTGATTCCTCTACTTAAAACCGAATCGGCAAGAGTCCCTCGTTCTCCAGCAATGGCACTAACCGATAAAATAACCACCAATGCCAAGCTGCCCAATAGGACTCCCCGAATTACGAAAGAGGTATGAAGCGATGCAGATTGGATTAACCAAGACTCCGAATGAATCCCGAATCGATAGAAAAGATAGACTAGAATGCTGATAAAACAGACCATCACCCAAACACGATATACCCAAGAACGAATCGTTTGACGAAAATCGGTTTGCAACACCGCCCAGTAGGGAAGCCAACTTTGGTATTTGAGTGTTATTTTCTCTGGAGCTGCTTCCATGGTTAAAACCTTCTCGAATTAATGAATAACAATCTTTGAAACGACTCTTTCTTTAACTTCATTAAAAAGTCAAATTACCTGAAGTAATTGTCTAATATGAATACTACGCAGCTTCTGCTGTAGTAAACAATCGGGCAAAACCTCGTGATTCCTCTTTTTCAACCAGATCGAGATACGCTTGTTCTGTTTGTTGACCGACACTTCGAATACTGACAACAGCGATTTTATTTTCACTCAAAACTTGAAGAGTATGCGCAAGAACTCCTGAATTGAGAACTTCTTCGTTGAGTTTGATTTCCAAGCGACGTTGGCGTAATAACAAATGCTTGATATCCGTGGCCCCTTTAAGCTGTTGCACCGCTTTAGTAATTGCTTTCTGTTCCCCTTCGAGATCGATTTCATAGTGATTCTTGCGAATTCTTCCTTTGAGATCTTGGAGGGAGCCTTGAAAGATCATCTGGCCCTGACTCAACACCGCTGCATGGTTACAAACTTCATCCACATCACTGAGATGGTGGCTCGACAAAATCATCGTTTTTTGATGTGCTAATCGTTTGATTAAATCTAACATACTCCGGCGGGCTTCAATATCCAATCCATGAGTTGGTTCATCCCAGATTAAAAGATCTGGTTCGTTAATTAGACTGGCCGCAACGGCCAACCGAGCCGTCATTCCAGGCGAAAATGAATCGACAAAATCACCGGAATACGCTAAGAGATCTACTGCTCTTATTAGCGATGCCAAGCGCGGTTTGCGAATTTGTCGCGGCAGACCAAATAATCTGGCAACATAATCAAGATAACCGATTGGTGTCATTCGCCGGGGAAATTGTGGGTTTGTTGGAATATACCCTATTCTTCGTCAAAGC
>JAKBAI010000210.1 GCA_021809185.1 Planctomycetota bacterium | reverse complement strand
AATCTGTTTGTTTAAAGTATCTAAATTGTATTGTTTATTAACTTGATAGTTCAAGGAACGAATTATCAATAATAATTTCAATCGTGGAGAGTTAAGTGTCAACCCCCTCGAAAAAGATCCCACTGACGACTCTTGAAAATCTCGATAAGCCCTTACCCATTGAAAATCTCGATAAGGCGAGATTCGAATGTATTTTTGGCAACGGTTGTGAGGGAAAATGCTGTCAAAATGGAAGACCTAGCGTTTCGAAATCAGAAGAGAAACAGATTCGAAAACAGCTTTCAAGGCTTTTACCCTTATTGCGTCCAAGTGCACGTACTCTGATTGAAAAAAAAGGGTTTCTCAGCAATCGAAAAAAACTCGATCAGCCGATGATTCGTGTAATCGATGGCTGGTGTATCTTCTTCAATGAGGGTTGTGTACTTCATAAATTAGGTGGTGTCGATGGCGATACCTATCAATACAAACCTTCTCAATGTGCCTTATTTCCACTGGAACCTAATGGAGATGGTACTTGGTATGTCCGCCAATGGGGATATAAGGGAGAAGTTTGGGATCTTTTTTGTTTAGATCCGAAAGCTTCCAAAAAGTCTCCTTCTGAAACACTTCAATCAGAAATAAAATATGCTGTTAAGCATTTTCCGACTAAGAAAACTCAAAAGAAAAAGTGATCTTTAGACTTTTTGCCATTCGAGGATGAATATTTTCATTACCCCTACTTCATTTATTTTTCTTAATTATCCCCCCGAATCAAGTCCCCTTCTGGACTTCTTTACAAAAAAAACTAAAAAATAAGCTTACGTCCCCGTAGCTCAACTGGATAGAGCGTTGCCCTCCGGAGGCAAAGGTTACAGGTTCGACTCCTGTCGGGGATATTTGAAATAGATACTTTGATATTTTAATCCAATTTAATTTCACATTTACAAATAAGGGGGTCAAAATCGAATATTGTTTGTTGTTAGCCCCCTGGTAGAACTCCCGGCATGTATTGTTAAGGATATTAGATTATTTATCTATAGAAACCTTGCCCCAAAATCTTGAAATCCGTTATTAGTAATTTGTAACATGCACTTTTGAAACTATTTTGTACATGAATTTTGATTTGAAGAATTGCCTAGAATTGAATTAGCTATCGATTCTTAATAGCATCAAAAATGTAGAGTACTAGCAGAAAATGTCAGGAAATATTCTCAAATAAAAACAAGACTATTTTTATCATTTTATTCAATTTATCAATCTTAAATAGAATTTAAGATTTGTATTAAAGATGGACTATCTGGATTCTTTGTATTTTTGATTTTTTCCGATCTTGATCATATTTGTTTTCAAATTGAAAGACCCTAATTAATTCATTAAAAGAATTAAATTTAATTTTTATATTATATAGCTCAAATTAATCGGTTCCGCTGTTAAATTATGAAAAATGGTGAAATTGAGCATTTCTTGACCTTGCAAAAAATAAGAAGATAGTAATAATAAAGATTTGTTTATTGATAAAGATGTCATGAGATTTAGACATAAGTTAGTCTTAAAAGAAATTACAAAATCGGTGAAAAGATTTTAAAAAGAATTGAAAATTTACGTTCTAAGAGTGATATTCAATTTGGAATTTTACTATTATCACTCCTTAGATAGAGCGATTCAGGATAAAAATGCCTTCTCTACAGAATAATCATAATTGATATTTTGAATTTAGAGACTCAATCTTTCTATGAACATTATTCAGATCAATAAAACCGATTCATTCAAGAATCCGTGGTTCACAATCATAAAATAGTTATATTCGAGTACGAATTGAGTGTTGAATAACGATTTTCATGTATGGTTGTTTATCTTTAGTCATTGAGGATTCGCGGATACTATTTTTCAGCGTGTATCCACAGGGGAAAATGTGAGCTCAACAAATCCGGAAGTAAATAAGAATCCTGATGTATCTCATCAATCGGAAAAACTAAAGAATCCCAATGACCAATTGAATCATTGGATCTTAAACATTATTCCAAAGACGATTGTTTACGCTAAGTCACTTTTGAAAGATCCTTCTCTTGCCGAAGACATGGTACAAGAATCTTTATTTCGTTTACTTCGTAATAAAGATCGATATAATTTGATTGAAGATGGTGATAAGTTAATCTATCGAACCATTACCAATCTCTGTATAAATCACACTCAAAGAAATCGTAATTTAGCCCAGCTCAGCGGAAAAGATGGTGATGATAATTACATCGAGATTGAAGATCAAAAACAGATCTCCTCTTTAGATCAAATTTTATTTAAGGAACTTCATCATTGGATTAAAGAACAATTAAGAATATTGCCAGAGATGCAACATGCAGCTTTGAATTTACGAATTCTTGGGCATAGTAAGTCAGAAATTGCTAAAATCCTTGAGATTTCGGAAACAAATGCTGGTGTTTTGATCTATCGAGCTAGAAAAAGTTTAATGAACAAATTTAGAATAGATTACCCAGAAAAATATGATGAATTTATTAATAGTAAATGTAATCCAGGAGCTTAGTAAGGGTTAATTAATAAGAAATAATTAATTTCGCGCAACTTGGGGACGCTAAGCAAGGAAGCGACTCAGGGAAGAGACTTAGAAAAGCGACTTAAGGAAGAGATTTAGGGAAAACCTCTAAAGTAATAAACTTAAACTTTTGCTTATGCTCGCTAATTTTAGCAAAGAAAATTCTAGATTATTTGAGTTTATTTGAAAGCAATCTCTTAAACAATATTTTGGAGACGATGAATAACCATTTGAATATTCGAACTATTAAACATCGTTTAGTTAATACAAGGATTTTGGAGTATTCTCGATCTCTGTGAACTTTTGAAAGTAGGAGTAAAGAGAAACCGAAAGATAGATAAGTTGATTTTTCAAAATGAATGATTTAAATTTGATTGTGAACTGTTAATGCTGTATTAAAGTGCAAAAAGCTAGAATTACATCCTAGAAATAATTGATTAAAAATAATAAACTAGAAATATTAATTGAGTATAAATTAAGCGAGTTGATCATGAATGATGATGGACAAAGTACAGATTCAGCTAAATCCCTGATCAACCATCCTGGCCCAGAAACAAGTGACTTTGTTTCTGATGGTTCGAACATGAATAATAATTTCAACAATAATAGTCTCAACTTAGCTGATTTTGTAGATGAGATGGTTTCGAGTTATCTTCGAACGGAAATGGGGAAAGTTGATAGTCTGAAGATCCTCAACAAATTGAATGTCATGCTTGCGAATCTGGATACTAATTCGCAAATGGAATCGACTGCTGAAGTTGTGGAAAATTCGAATGATCACTTGATTAATCCTTTAATCAATCCTTTAAGCGTTTCCTGTGATGCAAGTAATATAAATAGGGCCACAACTCCTTCATCAGCCCTTAAAAATAAGTCGAGAAGGATGAAAAAACTTCTAAGACAAACAACGTCCATTTTGACCGTTCTTTCGATTTTTGGGATTTGTTGTGGGATTCTTTTTGGAATATTTGTCTCTTCGCGGCATCTCTCTGCCTCGGAAAAGATCGAATCGGTGCGAAAATTCTATCAAAATGCCGACGATTTTCGCTATCATATTCGTCTGGAAGTTGCAGATGAATTACGTGTTCGCTATCCGATTTTGGATAATCATCCTGGATCGACCTTATGGAGTCGAGGGGACCGATTCGTTTTGAAAAGAGCGAATGGCGAATTATGGGGTCAGGACGAAACAGGGCGAGTTTGGATTGTAAGTAAGCCAAATGTAGGAATCATTTTTGAAAAATCGGAAATTCCTGAAGCAATGAAAGAATTTATTGCGGTCCGATCTGTTCGATTACTTTCCTTATTGGATTCTATTCAGATTAATTGCGATCTTGATTATATCTCAAGCCATGAGGAGGATCCATCTAATACCGATCGTATTCTTGCTACTCCGCACGAAGGTAAATTTACTAAAATGGAGTATGCCGAAATGGTTATCGATCGAGAAACAAATATTATCACGAATCTTTATGTTAAAAGAAAATTCTGGGGACAAGCCGTAGTGGGGATCAATATTTCACTTGAAGAAAAAGAGAACAAAGAAGATTCGTACTATTATCTGGAAACTCATCTGACCCCCAATGCCAAGATCTTGGACTATCATCAACCAAATGAACGTAAAAAAGCAATGAGATTAAATCGCTTTGCGAAATTTTTCTTTGATGGCATTATAAAATAATTGGTTGGGTTTCAGATGCGATCCTTGCTTCTTAAAGTTTTATCAACTAAATTTCTGCGCAACCATCCCCAGCTCGCAAAAGAGCGTTTTATTGAACAATTTAACTGCTATCTTCCGATTCTATGATCATACCCAAGAGTAGAAGCCTACTTCTTTGTGGCGGTAAAAGTTCGCGTATGGGAGTTGATAAAGCAAAACTTCCTTGGCAAAAAACAACTTTATTAAATCATACCTTAGGAATTCACAAACGGTGTATCGAAGAAGTCTTGATTGTTTGCGCAGAGAATCAAGATTTACCTGCTTTGAGCTATTCAGCAACCATTCTTCGAGATCGAGATTGTGCCCAAGGACCGATCGAAGGAATTATCACCGGATTAAAATATATTGGGGCTTCCGAATTACCCGTTTTCGTATCGTCATGCGATTTGCCTTTCTTGACTGAGAGATGGATCGAGTCTCTTTATTCGATGTTCGATTCTCAAGATGCACTTATCCCTAAAGATGAGAACGGGAATATTCATCCTCTCTGTGGATTATACTCTACTTCGACCGTAGAAATATTTATTCAATGCAAAGAAAACCAGCAACGCAAATTGCAACGAGTGCTGGATCGATTGAAGGTTCGGTATCTCGAAGCCAATGAGATGCAAGCGGTCGATCCTAGTCGTAAAGTATTGACTAATATGAATACACCTTTCGATTATCAGAACGCATTGAATCAAGACCAATTAGCGTATCTCGATTAAAATCTAGAAGTGTGCAGAACTCATCAGATAACTCTGTTTCGAAATCAATGATGATTATTATCTCTAAAACCAGGCAATAACTAACAAGTTTTTCTCGAAACCATGAGTTTTTCTCAAAGTAATGAAATGGAAGGTGAAGATTTTTGGAAACGAGACTCGATCTTGACCCTATTTAGGTTAACAATAAACTAAGTTCTATGAAAAAATCAAACGATAAATATATAAAATCGATTAGCCAAAAGCAAATCAAACCGCCTGCCATAACACCGGGAATTTCGGTCTCTAACTTGATAGATCAGGTATTTCTCTCTTATAACGGAGGGAGAATGCGGGAGGCCTGCCAGCTCTTTAGTCAAAAGATGCTGGGTGAGGATGTTACGATCGGTCTTGCATTGAGCGGGGCGTTGACACCTGCTGGTTTAGGAATATCTTGCCTCGTACCCCTGATTGAAGCAGGGTTTATTGATTGGATAGTCTCTACAGGTGCGAATGTTTATCACGATACTCATTTTGCACTGGGGATGGAATTGCATCAATCGAGACCTGGGCTAGACGATTTGCAATTACGCGAAGAGCAAATTATTCGTATATACGATATTGTTTTCCCGTATGATAATCTACTTAGGACCGATCTTTTTTTCCGCCAGTTATGTCGAGGCGAAGCATTTCAACAGAAAATGGGAACAGCAGAATTTCACTATCTTGCTGGAAAGTATTTATCGGCCCGGGAACAAGAAAACGGAGTACCCGGACATTGTCTGCTCGCAGCAGCGTATCGCTCTGGAGTCCCCGTATTCACTTCTAGTCCTGGCGATAGTAGTATCGGGATGAATCTTGCCGCATTGCAACTCGAGGGGAATCGCCTTGAAATCGATCCACTTCGTGACGTGAACCAAACCGCGGCAATCGTTTATGAGGCGAAGAAAAAGGGGGGTAAAAGTGCTGTTTTAATTCTTGGCGGCGGTTCACCAAAGAATTTTATGTTACAAACCGAACCACAAATTCAAGAAGTTTTAGGACTAGAAGAAGCAGGCCACGATTTTTTCCTTCAATTTACAGATGCCAGACCCGATACGGGAGGTCTAAGCGGTGCAACCCCTTCTGAAGCAATGACCTGGGGCAAAGTAGATCCAAATCAACTTCCAGATACCATTACCTGTTATGTTGACTCGACAATTGCTTTACCTTTGTTGACTGCTTATGCTGTCGATCAACATGCTGCGCGAAAGCCTAAACGATTAATGGAACGAATGATTGAATTACAAGATCATTTACTTCAAGCATTCAAAGCTCAAGGGAGAAAATCATAACGGAAAGCCATTTGATTTTCAGAATGATTTAGAAATCGCCGACGCTTTTTAGTCGATCGTTACACTTCTCCCATGATTCCGCGCTTGGGTTGTTTGCCAATGGAATTCTTTACTAGAAAGCGAGGCGATTTTCATCTGGAGTGCCATCTCAAATTCAGGTGTAAACCTTTCTTCTGGACCAATTATAAAAAATGTTGGACCCCATGAGGATTGCCCGAAAGCTAAAAGACCGTTCTTGATTAAAATAGGGAGAAGTTCTTCAACAAATCGAACGGCATAACGCCCCCCCTGTATTGGAGCAAACTGATCACCAACGAGACTATTATATTCGGTCAATCCTCTGGCAAATCGGTCAAAATCATTGGTAGCTATTCCGGGTAAAATAGCTTGAGTAATTAAACAATGCAACTGTTGGTCTAGCCCTTTCGCATAGCTTATCCCGGCCAAGGCCCGATTTTCTCGTTCACCAAACCACTCGCTTGTTTGCTTTATTGTTAACAGTCCAATTTTCCAGTTTTCGGGAAAAGAGTGCCGCTCCAGAAGTGGAGATATCGGAAACGGAGCACCGGCTTCCCCGATCTCTGGATTGATTGTTTTACCCGCTTCGAAAAGAAAACCGCCCTGCTCATATCCATAAATCCCGATTGCCGATCGTTTACCGCGTTCTGTAACTTGAGAAAGTGATAAGATGCCTTCAAAAGAAAATCGATTCGCTAAAAAAAGAGCCTCGGTTACTGCTAATGACAAAGCGGTTCCGGTGCCGAAGCCGATATGTTCTGCCGGGGCTTGCAAAACCTGGACTTTAAAAGCGTTTTGCGTATCAAGATCGTGTTTTTGTCTGAAAAGATGAACGATTTTTTCTACTCGACTACAATGAAATCCCTCGATTTTCCATTTCGATGCCTCGTCAATCTCGACAACTATTTTTGGATCTTGAAGTATTAAACCGATCCCGCCGTAATTTCTTCGCGCTTCGGATAAAGGCTCTCCATGAGAATCAGAGGGGGTCAGCACGGAATTTTCTTGGCCACATCGCCGTTCATTTGAAGATAGAAGCTGAAGGAAACCAAAATGTAATCTTGACCCTGTTTCAATTCGTATCATGTTTTCCAATACCGCAAAGAGTGAATTAAAATCTTCGTTGTTCCTCTACTCGATTTCTATCTAACTAAATCTCAGTTCATTTCAATTTTAATCTGGAAGATCGGCTTGGCCGGTCTCGTTTTGATAATAATCGTTCAGGTAATCGATCAAAAATTCATATGACTGCATTTCTTGCTCAGCGCCCGTTTTATCAACAATAATCTTACTTTTTACAATCGCTTCATCGATTTCCGATTTTGGTAAAAATCTTACTCTCGTTACTAGAATAGCCATTTCGATAATCGCATTTTTTGCGCGATTGAATCCAATGAAATCTCGATTCCTGGTCCAGTGATTTAATTGGCAATATAGTTGTGGCGGCATCGATTCTACGTTAGAGTGAATCACTCGAAATGAAGCATATCGGCAGCAAGTCTGCTCGATTGTTTCAGCAAGTTGACGATTGAATTCTTTATCTTCTTTTGATTTTTCCCGATTCAAAGCTGCTCGAACAATATTAAAAACATTATCGGTTATGTGAACAACTCCTACACCCATCGTTAACAAATTCTTTAAGGTTCTGGTCTCCGGATAGGGACGTAAAACCATCTTTTGTAATCCCTCCTTTGCAAAATCGCTCCCTTCAAACCGTGGTCCCATAGCAGCGATATGACGATCCCCTGTTTCATTATTTGTTGTGATTAGTGTCTCCAAAATCATCGAAGTTCTTCTTTCAATCCCCCTTAGTAAATTTCTTCTTTATTATAAACAAACACCGACTGAAGTCGAACTTAAATAAGAGGATTCTTCCGACTTTTTGAGATGCTTCCGGTAAAGGATCGATTTTAATTTACCTCCTTTTGCTTTTCGATTTCTTCACTACATTAATAAGATGAATGTCCAGCTACAATATTTAAAACTGAATGAATCAAGATTATCGAATTTCCATCCACTAGCGAAACTACTTTCTGCAAGTGTTCTGGTACTAAGTCTGTCCCTTGCCGATAATGAGATGACTCTGTTGGGATTATGGATATGGAATCTGCTACTATTGATTTTCTCGAATCCACCCAAAAAATGGATCGTCCAGCAATTGATCATCTTTGGGATCGCGCTATGCCCATTCATTTTGATTCTGCCATTTCAGCCAAGTATAAACTGGGATTGGAACGGTAAAATCGAAAATCTGTATGACTCGATTCAAGAGTGGTTTAAGAATTGCCACTTTCATGAATCCGGGTTAAGAGCAGCATGGATATTCTTTTTACGGACAACAGCGATGATCATGGTTTTATTATTCTTAATGGCATCAACACCGGTCTATCAACTATTTTATGCTCTTCGGAAAATGGGAGTTCCAAAAGGATTTGTTCAAATATTGTTGCTAGGTTATCGATACCTTTATTTAATACGCGATGAATGGAATCGCCGAAAAATAGCGATGCACAGCCGAGGCTATCAGAATAGGACCACATGGCATAGCTATCGAACGTTAACCCATTCCATCATTACCCTTATCCACTATAGTATGCAAAGAGGCGATGCTGTAATTCATTCGATGAAAAACCGAGGTTACCATGGCGAATTCTATCTTTATAAAATCGGGAAGTTAAAGAAAAGAGATTGGCTTTTTATGCTTTTTCATTTATCCCTACTCGTTGCAATCAACTTGGGATCCTATTTAATGGAATAGCAGATCTTCCAAGCAAATAATAAGCAACGAGAATCCATTCGTTTCATCATCATCCGGTTTGAAAAGCTTTATTTATCACTATAGAAAAACAAAGAAATGATAGACGTCAATCAGCTTAGTTTTCGATATTCCTCGGGTAAAATTGCCTTAGACAATCTTTCATTCCAGATCCATGAAGGGGAGTCGATTGGTTTTGTTGGAGCCAATGGAGCGGGAAAAACAACTCTTCTTATGATCTTAGCAGGAATATACAATTTCAAAAATGGTTCAATCTTCATCGATGAATTAAATCTTCAAAATAGCTTAGATCGAAAGA
>JAKBAI010000209.1 GCA_021809185.1 Planctomycetota bacterium | reverse complement strand
CAAGCTTTTTGATGATCGAAATCTCCTCCGTCAACATATCAATATCTTCGTCAACGATGAAGATATTCGCTATCTCGATGAAATGAATACTGCCGTTGCTCCTGGCACTCTGATTGCCTTGATCCCCGCCGTAGCTGGGGGTTGAGCTGACGGTTGAAACAGATATCGATCAGATCTGGGGAATACCGATTTAGCTATTTCCCGATTTATGATTATCTTCGATGAAGAAATAGTACGAATTCCATAGAAGGAGCGAAGTTCATGGCAGACCAAAAAGGGAATACTAACGAACCGAAAAAAAACAAATTCAACCCAAAAGAAGAAGATGAATCTTTTGGTGGAGCTTCTAGTTCCAAAAAGAAAGATAAAGAAGAAGACGATGAATTCGATGACCAAGAATTCGATGAAGATGAACTAGAAGATGATGAATTCGATGAAGATGAATTCGATGAAGATGAATCCGATGAAGATGTACCCGATGGGGTTGCGGTCTTCCCACTCATCCCCGAAGAGTTAGGTATTCATCCTCTTTTTTTAGCGGTTCTCCATTCTTTTGTCTTTTTGGAAGGATCAGAAGAAAATGTAGTTCACCCCGAAGCAGCAGAAGAGGGACTCGAATATCTCGTTACTTATATGCAACGCCTCCAAGGAAACGATCTGAAACGTCTCCAAGAAGATATTGAAACTCTCATCGGATATGCTCAGGAACAGCAGTGGCCAAAAGATCACATTACATTCCTAAGAAATTTCATTAGCGAAAATGGGATTAAAACTCCATAATCGTTAAACTTGAAAAATTCGATATCTTTCATGACATCCCGAAATCGAATATCGGTTCTCGATCGATCGCTTCCAAAATGTCATGAAGGAATAATTTTTCTATCCATTAATAGCAACCATAACAGTCCAACAACAGATTTTTAAATAACTGGGGAAAAAGTAAAAATGCCGGAAGGTCAAGAAACAGGAACCCATAACCAAACAGAAAACCAGGTCGATCCTCTCGAACGCTATAGTCGACAGATGAGGTTTGGGGGTATTGGGCGATCAGGGCAAGAAAAAATAGCAGCTAGTCGAGTGGTTATCTGCGGTTGTGGAGCATTGGGTACGGTATTAGCCAATAATCTGGTGCGCGCAGGCGTTGGCTTCGTTCGGATTGTTGATCGCGATTTTGTCGAATGGAGTAACCTGCAAAGACAAGTCCTGTTTGACGAAAACGATGTGCGCGAACAGGTTCCCAAAGCGGTCGCCGCTGTGGAAAAATTGAAATTGATCAACTCCCAGATTCAATTAGAAGCGATTGTCGCCGACATCGATCGCACCAACATCTTACAATTATGCAGCGATACCGATCTGATTTTAGATGGGAGCGACAACTTTGAAGTCCGCTATCTCATGAACGATGCCGCGGTCTCCCTCAAAAAACCGTGGATTTACGCAGGCTGCGTTGGCTCTTATGGCCAGAGTATGACCATCATTCCCGGAGAAACCCCTTGTCTACGCTGTGTATTCGAGGCTTCTCCTGGTCCCGGCGAAGTGGGAACCTGTGAAACCGCAGGAGTCCTAGGCCCTGTCGTCAATCTAATTGCTTCTTATCAATCGCTGGAAGCTCTAAAATTTCTAGCAGGCAAGAAACAGGCTCTCTGCAAAGAATTATTTTTCATCGATCTTTGGGAAAACACTCAACGGCGAATTAAAATAGCCCCATTACTCGGAAAAGTGAAATGCCCTTGCTGTGGGGCCAAAGAATTCTCTTGGTTAAACGGAGATTCTGGCTCTCAAACTATTCGTCTTTGTGGTCGAAATGCTGTCCAGGTCTCTCATCGCTCTAGCAAACCTCTAGACTTTAATCAACTGGGATCCCAATTAAAAACGAGCGGGGAAGTTCAGTTCAATAAGTTTTTGTTGAAATTCAAAGTGGAGGAATTTCAGTTCACCGTTTTCCCTGATGGCCGCGCCATTATTCAAGGAACCGATGATACCGAAAAAGCTCGTACTCTTTATGCCAAATATATCGGTTACTAATTTCCTTGATATTCAATTATAGAGGCATTAAATCATTGAAACCCGCTTAACCATGAATGAGATTATCCGGGTTGGCTTCGGAGCTTCCATCTTTGACAATTACTGTAAATACGTATAAATTAAAAATTTCTGCGTATAAATTAAAAATTTCAACGATCAAAGCTTGGTCAACTCTTTTCCTGCTAGGATAACCTTACCTGGGGCAAGAAGCAGGAAAGAGATTTATATATTAAACCAAATTAACGATAGTTAGATTACGATAGTTAGATTTATGATATATCTCGATAATTCAGCAACCACGTTCCCCAAACCCGAAGCGGTATATATGGCTATGGACCATTTTGCCCGCCATTCTTTGGCCAATCCTGGCCGAGCGGGCCACGAAATGGCCATGCAATCTGAGCATATTTTGCAACAGGCCAGACATCGTCTCAATCTCTTTTTTAATGGCCAATCGGTCGATCATTGGATTTTCACTCTCAATGGCACCGATTCGTTGAATCTGGCCTTCAAAGGGATCCTCAAACCGGGAGACCATGTCATTACCTCGGTTATCGAACATAATAGCGTCTCTCGTCCCCTTTCGGCTTTGGCCGAACAAGGTGTAATCACTCTGGATCGAGTCGGAGTCGATGAAGATGGGACGATCGATCCGGATGATATTAATCGACGAATCCAGCCTAATACCCGGATCATTGCGATTAATCACGCAAGCAATGTTTTGGGAACGGTGCAACCGATTGACATCATTGGCAAACTTGCTTCAGAAAAAGGGATTCTCTTTCTGGTCGATGCGGCACAGACTGCTGGAGTAATTCCTATCGATGTACAGAAAAACCGTATCGATATCCTGGCCATGCCCGGTCATAAAGGGCTATTCGCTCCCACAGGAGTGGGCATCTGTTATGTAAAACCCGGGACAGCAATAAAAGCTTGGCGTGAAGGGGGTACCGGTGGCGATTCGACAACTCCAACTCAACCTGCGGATTTCCCCTATTTCTTGGAAGGGGGTACCCCAAACGTTCTTGGTATTGCTGGTCTTCTGAGCGGGCTTGAATATCTCGAAAAACAGACTTTGGCAACCATCCATCAACACGAGATCGAGCTTATTGCAAACTTAGCCCTCCGTTTGCAAGAAATCCCTTCATGTCGTATCTATGGTCACCAGAACTGGGATAAACATGTTAGCACCCTCAGCTTTACTCTGGAAGGACTTGCTGCTGTAGAAATTGGTGCTATTCTGGATCAATCGTTCGGAATTGCTATTCGTCCCGGTCTGCATTGCGCTCCTTATATTCATAAAGCAATGAACACCTTCCCAGAAGGGACCGTCCGTGTCAGCCCCGGCTTTTTCAACAACTTAGCGGAAATGGACACATTCATTTCCGCAATTCGAGAAATCAGTTTTTGATTTGTTCAATTGTTCTCAAAAAATTAAAGTTTGAGAAATTAATTGCTTTACAGGTTTTCATCTTCATTATCCTATCTTAATGAATCGAAACTATTGTTGTGAATCTAATTCACGAAACTTCAAGTTTTTGATAATTACTCTTGATTCATAAGATTTTGATTGCTATCTTAAGTAAGCTACAAATATTAAAGTTATCATTCAAAGCTTGTAGTATCGAGTTGCTATATTCATTCACAAAATAAGATAAGAAGATAAAACCATGGAACCTGAACCCAAAAAAAAATTTTCATTCCTGGATAAAAATAGAAATAACAATTCCCAAAATAACAAGAATCAATCCGGTTCCAATCCTGATGATCCATTTTCAGAAGAGGATTTCGATCATCGAGAGGGAAATGACTCCCCTCATTTCGAGGAAGCAAATAAAGCTCCCTCTAGAAAATTTTCCCAGAGATCGGAAGAGCGCGCAAACGAACAACGATCTGATTCAAAGAGGAACGACTTCGATAGGAAATCAAAAAAGGAAACAGCAGAATCAGATGATTTTTATGAAGAAGAGCGAGAAAACAAGGGATCTAATGGTTTGAAGGGGGAGAAGAATAATCGACAAGAAAGGTCGCGTTCAGGAAAAACAGATT
This sequence comes from Planctomycetota bacterium, assembly GCA_021809185.1. Lineage (GTDB taxonomy): Bacteria > Planctomycetota > Planctomycetia > Gemmatales > Gemmataceae > JAKBAI01. The sequence goes on along the minus strand of JAKBAI010000209.1, from coordinate 5,286 downwards.
CAGGAAAAACACCTTCGTTTCTAAGCCGCAGAGATCGACCTTCTCAGAAACAAGAACGAACTTATGAAGAAGAACAGAATGAACCAGAGTATTCCGACGAAGAGACAGATAAAGCCGATAAACCTGTAAAACGTCTAAAATCAGACTCTGCCAAGAAACGGAAACGAAATATCGCTGATCGCCCCACCATCTTTTTTCAGTATAAGCATATTTCCTGTGGCGGAGTGACAGCTATTTCTGAATATATTTCTAGATGGATGACCAATCCGTTCAGGCCAATCAGTGGAACTCATTGTTCGACTTGTGGATCTGACGTTTCAACCAGAGCAGTTCGATTTCTGAATTCTAAAGAATCGGTATCTGAGTTTCGAAGGCGAATCATGTGGCATGCCCCTCGCTCTTTTTATTTCGTACTCTTTATAGCCCCATTCTTGATTGCTTTTGTCCTTGCAACCCCGGTGGGAAAACTGTTTGATCAAGCGAACAAACCTTCAAATGGATTCTGGGGAGGATTTTTTATAACCCTTTTCTGTTGCATCCTTTTTTGGGGAGGACTTCTATCTCGAATCTATAGTCTGGATTTTCGCAAAATTGATCGAGAATTAGAGGGAATCGGAGAAGTTCCTGTGAATCTCGGGGATGAAAACGATTCACTTGAAGCTACGGATTAATCTGCAATGGAATTAGGAATTTTTCAGGAAGATGGTTCGAGATTCTTGAAAAATCAATTTCGATTTCCTCTTTTTGGTCAAAGTGTTAGCTTAATGTCAAGCTCCGAGTTCAAGTAAAATGAGCAAGCAACCTATCTAACTTGAACTCGAATAAAAAGCATCCATCTATAGTTTTTGGTCTATCCCCCCTAGAAGTAGAACCGATCTATTCATGGTAAGAGACTATGTTCTTATTGATTCTATTTTCATCACGTAGAAAACTATTGGGCAAGTAGTTTTCTACAATGATCTACGAAGAGACGATTCCCATTTTTAATCGCTTAGGATTCAACTCCCCTAGAAAATTCTCTCTTTATCATAAAGCAAATTTGCAATAGAACACGATTATTTACTGAGATTTTTCTCTTTATTACCCTCTTTAACACCTAAGAGATTAAAGATAGCGGCGGACATGGTCTTGACTCCTAGTTTTATACTCGGTTCGGGGATAGGATAGTAGAGATCTGAATGCGTGGATGGAAGCGGGGTTCCCCCTTCGCGTTTGGATTCTGCCACCTTAAATTCGGGAACCGTGCCGAGAAAATACATAAAGATGGGAATCTGACCACCAAGGGCATAACGCGAAAAATCTTCTCCCCCCATGATAGGAGTGCGTTCAATAACTTTATTGTCTCCTAAAATCGTCTTAAATAAATTGACAATCCGATTCGCGAGCTTGCGGTCGTTGATGAGAGCGGGGGTAAATTCATTCGCTTGGATCGTAACTTCTGGTTCTGGAGCACCCGCTGAAATAGCGGCTCCTTTGACAATCCGCTGAATGGCATCGAGAACCCGTTTACGTGTGGCATCTTGAGTCGTTCGTACGGTCAGTTGCAATTTTACGTCATCGGGAATAATATTGTGTTTGGTACCACCGTGGATAGAACCAACGGTAACAACCACCGGATCGGTAGGATTCGTTTCGCGGGATACTATCGTTTGTAGATCGAGAATCATCCGTGCTGCAAGAACAATGGGATCGATGGTAGTGTGTGGAGCAGCTCCATGACCACCGCGCCCCTTAACGACAAGATCAACACTATCTACATTCGCCATTGCTAGGGATGGGGAATAATGGATATGACCTACGGCTAGTCGGGCGTCACAATGGAGAGCCAAAGCAAAATCCGGTTTTGGAAATCGTCGAAATAAACCATCTTCCAGCATTTTCCGAGCACCCGTACCAATTTCTTCGGCGGGCTGCGCGATAAACATCAGAGTACCCTGCCAACTATCTTTCATCGAAGCCATAACTCTCGCTGTACCGACCCATACGGTCATGTGCATATCGTGGCCACAAGCGTGCATGATGCCTACTTCGCGACCAGAGGCATCCCGCACGGTCTCTTTGCTCGCATAGGGCAAGGTTGTCTTTTCGATGATCGGCAAGGCATCCATATCGGTCCGAATCATGAGAACAGGGCCATTGCCGTTTTTCAGAATGCCGACAACACCAGTCCCTCCTACTCCGGTTGTTACTTCAAATCCCAGAGATTTTAGTTCTGCTGCTAGTCGATTCGCTGATTTTACTTCTTGCAGGGATAGTTCCGGATGAGCATGAAGATGTTTGTAGAGTTTTTCTAAATCGTCATAATTATTGGCGATTTTTTTCTCAATCGCTGCAAGGAGATTCGATTGAGATTTGGGGGGAGATGTTTTAGAATCAATTTCCTCGAAAGGGACTTCGATTTTTGGTTTAGAAGTTAGCGAATGTAAGGGGATTGAAAACACAATCAATAAAAGTATTGCGCGAAGACAAATTCGAACCATAGTTATTCCTCATCAATTTTTCGTTTTTACCACTTAATTGTAGGAAGTAAAATAAATAAAATCGAGTAAATTTTCCTTTCGATGTTCAAATCTTAGTACATTGTCAAAGAAACTAGTAAATTTTTTGCTTCTATCTTGTACAATAGAAATAGATATGGCAAAATAAGAACATACAAATAAAGATGGTGGAGGGACCATGTCACAAGCTATTGTCGATCCAATCGAAATTCGCCGATTTGTCCAGAACTTGAAGCGGTTTAATGGGGATCTCCAAGCCGATCTTGCCGGACTTCATACTCAATTAATCGCACTGGGAGACACTTGGCGCGATCAAGAACATGACAAATTTCGCCAAGTATTCGAAGAAACACTAATAATTCTCGATCGATTTTTAGAAACCTCCAACGAACAAATTCCGTATCTGTTACGAAAAGCAGAAAGAATCGAAGAATATTTGCAACAGCGCTAAGTCTTTTCCCTTGCTCCCTTTTAGAGAGTAGTGGTTAAAATCAATGGTTGTAGATGTTTTTTTCTATGAGCAGACCATTCGCAAAAATTGATTAAAGATCGGATTTGAGAAATTGGATCGGAAAATGGAGGTTAGGAGATGACACCTGGAGCCGATGTTCGTTCGATTGACGGATTAATCGATTGGCGCGTGGCAGTCCAAAATTTTCGGAAAGAGGGGGAAGATGTCCTGGGGATGATCGCTCTAGAAATTCAGCGTGCCCATGATTATATGGATGATCAGCTCACATTCTGGAAAAAGGAAAGCCGCAAGCTCGAAGAAGAGGTGATCATTGCCAAAGCAGAATTGGCTCGCCGAGAAATGCCCGATTTTTCTGGGAGAATCCCTGACTGTTCAGTTCAAGAAGAGGCCTTACGCGAAGCTAAACAACGCCATGAATTTGCTCTGGATCAAATCGACACGATTCGCAAACTGATAGTAAAAGTCCCTCGCGAAATCAGAGAATCTTACGAATCGGTTGCTAGAAGATTTGGAAATTTTCTCGAAATGGAACTCACCCAAGCTATCTCTGAACTAAGTAAACAGATTATGGCTTTGGAAGCCTATTTTGCCCTTCAAGCTGAAACGGTAGCCCCACCTAGGACTTCGTCAGAATTAAATAAAGAATAGAATGGGTAAACCATCATTCGAAAGCATAGTAATTCATTCCACTAAAACTCTGTATCATCTAATGAAGATGTTCGACCAAATAGAAACTATCCTGAAACAATCTTGCTTCGTTCGATTTAGATAAAAAATTTGAACTTGATTACAATTCGAATATATCTAAATCGAAATATCCAGATAGGAAGATTATAAGAGGAAGATTATGAGAGGGAAATTATGAGAGTCGATGGAGCCAGGGGAAAACTTCACGATGCCCATAAAACATTGAAAGCTCAGTGGGAATTTGTGCAAATGGTCTGGAATGATCAGAATAAAAAAGAGTTTGAAGAAAAAATCTATATCCCTCTAGACCAGCTAACAAATGAATTGGGTCGGGCGATTGATCAGCTCGCACAGCTTTTTATCGATGTCCGCAATCAATCCCAAGGGGAACGATATTGACGGGGGGAATGCCCTTAACCCGATGCCGATTTTTATTCGATCTAATCTTATTTATTTCATACTCTTTGATAAGTAAAAGTACGCTATCCGTAGGATTAAGCCAAAAGTAGGATTAAGCCAAAAATATGATTAAGCCAAAGTAATAGAAAAAAGATTGCCCAAGTGAGTTTTTATAAATTGAAGTCCTAAAGATTTTCATCAACAAGCTGAATCTGCCTATATTTTGAGGAGAACCGGATGACCACTGCGGTACCGGAATTTTTACCTGATGACAATTTGAATCCTTCTTTGGAAAATTCTTCCAAGGATGAAACGAATGAAACTGGTAATAACGAGAATATCAATAAGGTAAATGGTGATTCTTCTACCAAAATGACGCTATTTGATCGCGAACAAAACGCGATTGCTTTGCTTCTAAAGGCGATTGAAGAACGGGTGCGCGACGAACGAGAGATTCAGCAAGAATTTGATCGCCGGATGACGCAAACACAAAAAAGCTACAATAAAAACTGTAAAACATTACAGGCTCAAAAAGAAGAGTCATTGAGCAATCATCGAAAGAAATATGATGAAACAATTCAGGAAATCGACGAACAGAACAATTCTCGATTTGGAGAGATTTTAACCAAATGCGGCAACGATAGAACCAAGTTCCGGAACGACTTTGAAGAAAAACTGAAAAACAATCAATCGGCCTTGCAAGATTCCTACTGGACGGCAGAATCGGTAGCAGAAGCTGGAGAAAGAGATGCCAAAACACAGTTTGAAAATATCCAGCGTGAGGCGATTCAGTATAACGAACAGATCCAAGGATATTGGAATCGCACGGTTCCCTATCTATCGCAATTTAATCTACCCGCAGGGGAATTACCAGTTGATGAACATGGAGAAATTCCAATTGGGGAACCACTGGAAGTTTTAGAAAATGCCTTTGCGGAGGTGGAAACGAAATTACAAAATCTGCATTCTTCGTGGTTGCGTTTTTTTGGTAGTAACAAAGGGTTGATCACCATTAGCTTATCGGCAATTGTCCTAGCGATACTCACCGCCTTTGTCATGAAAGATTTAGCGGGGATGTTGCCGATCTTCGTGCCGGTCTTTTTGATCCTTTCGATCGGGGGACAGAGAATATTAAGAATTTGGACAAAGAAAGAGATACAAAAATATAGCAGTTTAATTATAAACGATCTTCAGGTTGCCGATCATGCTCGAGAAGCCTTTGAACTGCGC
>JAKBAI010000208.1 GCA_021809185.1 Planctomycetota bacterium | reverse complement strand
AACATTGAAAATCCACCCATGACGATATTCCTTTTTTGGTAGAATCGAATTATTGTATGGCCAAAGAAACGGAAGAAAAAGAACTGAATCGGCTTGTGCTCGAACAGGGAGTACGAGCGGTTTTAGATGATCCCGCTAAAGGACAATATTGGCTTGCCTGTAAAACGGGGGCGCCAATCGGACAGCTCATGATCACTCTAGAATGGAGCGATTGGCGCAACGGCTGGTTCTGGTGGGTACAAAGTGTTTATGTCTTACCCGCTTGTCGCCGGGAAGGGGTATTTCGATCTCTGTGGCAATCCTTAATTACTCGAGCTTTAGCCCATCAGGAACAAAATGGGGAAAAAGTAGTTGGTATTCGCCTTTATGTCGAAAAAGAAAATTACCGAGCAGCAAAGGTTTATCAAAGTGTTGGAATGGTCGATGCTAGCTATTATGTCTATGAATGGCTTAATCAGTAAATTCGAACCAGAAAAAAACTAGTCTTCGTGTAAATCAGTTTTGATCAATAGATCAGGGGCTTGTCTAATCATCCGCTCGGATCCCCTTGATTCTACTAATTAGCTAGTAATTAGATCCTATCTGGCTCGATTAATAACCGATCGAATCTGCCGATAATTGATGCCTATCTCTCGAAACCGATTGGTCTCCAAAATTCCTCCCGAAATGAGAATAATCAGAGTAATGAAACCAATGAGAACAATAAAATCAGATTAGGTTAAATCGATCAGTCTTCATCCTCGATGACGTCGCGAAGCAGATCCTCAATAACATAAATAGGTACCTTAATCGTGACAGCTATCGCAATCGCGTCACTGGGACGGCAATCGATATCAATTAATTCCCCATCTTTGCGGATGCGCAGCTTAGCAAAATAGGTATGGTCTCGAAGGTCGCTGATAACAATATCTTGAATTTCCGCGCCGAGCTGTTCGACCAAATTTGCGATGAGATCGTGCGTCAGCGGTCGAATCGTTGGCATCCCCTTGATACGGCGATCGATACTCCCAGCTTCGTAAAGACCAACGACGATTGGAAAGGAGCGTTCCCCTTCTACCTCTTTGAGTATCACGATCTGCTGATCATCAATCTCATTTATGATGATCCGGCGCAGTTCCATAGCGACCGTCATTTGCTGTTTCCCCAAGCTTCGAACTATTTTTCTCTCTCCTATATTGTAGCAAATCTACCAAAGAAAAAAGATGACTTCTTAGAGAAAACTTGAAAGCTCTAAGATAGATTTTATCGATCGAATTCATCTCAATAATCTCTTATTATTCGTGTTTATTTTATAAGAACTGTAAATTCAAGCGAATTGATTAAGGATTTACAGATTTTATCTATAGAAAAATAAAGAATTTAACTCGATTCAGATAAATAATACCATTGATTATCAAAAGAGAATTATTCTTTTAACCGATTCAAGTGATATTCCTACCCTAAAATTGCTTTTCCACCCGCAATGCTTATATTAACGGAATCGACAGAAATAAATCGAACACTGGAGAAACTAATTAAAATTAGTTAGGAATAAAATAGATCGCGAGAAAATTTCATGACCATTCAAAACCTCCTATCTCTGCAAAATCGGCGTGAATTCTTAATTGGTGGACTGGCAACAGCGATGGTTGCTGGTCATTTTCCTACAACTCGTGCATCTACTTTGCCAACGGAGACCATCAACAAAGTTCAAGATTCTGGCATCCATTGCATTTGGCTAAATCTGCTGGGCGGGGTCAGCCAAATCGACTGCTGGGATCCAAAACCAACTGCCCCCGTAAATATCCGTGGCCCCTTTCGTACCATTTCCAGTAAAACACCAGGAATCTTTTTTACCGAGTTATTTCCTAAAACTGCGGAACGCTCCGACCATCTAACGATCATTCGCTCCATGAACTACCATCGGCCTTTAACCCATGAAATGGGACTTCAGCTGATGCACTCCGGGCAAGCTGTAACATCAGGTAATGGTTTACCGATGATTGGCAGCACTCTTGACTATCTGGGTTATGGGCATCACGATCTACCTGCTCAGGTTCTTTTACCGTATTCTTTAGGTTGGAACGGTCACTCGATACCGCAGGGGCAAAGCGGTGGAAATCTCGGCCCAGAGTATGCCCCACTGCTGCTGCAAAACCAACAAACAGTTGCAACCCGATCGAATGCAAACAAATCGAAAAAGTTGGCCGAGTGTTGGTCGCTAGAGAATGAATCGTTTTTGCTGCGTGAGCGCTATGGGCATACTCCCTTTGGTCAATCCTGTCTGCGCAGCCGAAGATTAGTGGAGAAAGGGGTCCGATTTGTTACTGTAAACATGTACTCATCGGTTTATCACTCTCCAAGCTGGGACATCCATGGCAATGCCCCATTTTCAGATTTTTCTGATTTGAAGAATCATGTGGCTCCCGATTTCGATCGGGCGTTCAGTGCTCTGATCGACGATTTACAAGATCGAGGCTTGTGGCAAAAAACCTTGATCGTCGCTAGTAGTGAATTTGGCCGGAATCCGAAACCGAATGCCGCAGGGGGACGAGATCACCACAACGGTGTTTGGTCTATCCTCTTAGGAGGGGGTTTTATACCTGGTGGAAGGGTAATTGGCAGTTCAGATCCTATTGCTTATTTGCCGGCGGAGGAGCCGATTGAACCTGCTCAGTTAGTGGCTACTATCTACCAGCTGTTTGGCATCGACTATTCAAAATTGTTTCCAGAGGCTAACAGGTCGATCAAACCGATTCAAAAATTATTTTAATTCGGTTCTTTCTCAGGAAAAAGGGATAAAACGGTTTCTAGCCATTTAGGAAAGCTCCGGCATGAATGATATTTAGCCTTGCCGGTTTGGATGAGATTGAGCCGAATTCACCGTTTGATCATATTTTTTGGCAAACTCTTCTTTATTTAAGATTTCGAGATATTCCTCACTGGCTGGAATATCATACCATGCCCCATCCGCAAAATCGATCAGCGCTTTGCCGAGCTGATTCACCGTAATTACTCGGCCAACTTTTTCAGAAAATCGTGAATATTCTGCATGGTCCCCGTGGATACGTACAAGCTGATCGGTCCAACGTTGTTGTAAAGAAAGAATCGGATTAGATGTTTTGGATGCTGGATCGTTCATGTTTTTTCCTCGTCACCAAAAAGTATTTAGATCATCAATCGCTGTAAACGATGTATAAAAGGATGTACTTTAGCAATTGTCGAATAGCAATAGCAGGTTGACTACATCCCCTTTGCCGATTTTCCTTTGCCCGGAAACAGAAATCGTTCGATAAAGTCTATCGCTTCCCCCGCGGCATGATCACGATCCATATCGGCATCTCCATATTCAAAGGAGAATAAACCATCGTAAGGGATTTCTCGAGTAGCTCGAAACAGATTTTCCCAATCGATATCCCCTCGTCCCGGAGAGCGAAATTGCCAGCCTCGCTGGGCACTAGTCGCAGGTAAATATCCGTTCAATATCCCCTGTCTTCCATTGAGATTTAAAGTTACATCTTTGACATGGATATGAAAAATATGTTTCGAAAAATGGCGGATGAATTCTACCGGATCGATCCCTTGCCAGAGTAAATGACTGGGATCTAAGGTCAATCCAAAACAGGAAAAATCGGAAAACGCTTCAAGGATTACCTCGGTCGAGTGCCAATCAAAAGCGATTTGCCCCGGATGCACTTCCAAAGCAAATCGCAACCCATTCTGTTGAAATTCACTCAAAATCGGTTGCCATAATTCGACTAAGGACTCCAGATGCTGGCGGATGTAATCTGGAGAAGCTAGTGGCCATCCATTGACTATATGCCAGATCGGTGATCCCATGAAACCACTGATCAGCGAAACCCCCAGAGATTTGGCAACGGGAATCAACATGTGCATCGCTTCGATCGCGCGATCTCTAACCTCGATCGGTTTTCCTGATCCCCAAATGAACGATGGGAGAAGCTTCTGATATCGTTCATCGAGATGGTCCCCAACAGCAGTACCCAGTCGATGCACCGCTAAGATATTTTGGTGGAGATCATTATTTTGTAGCAGTTCATGAATTTCTGGAGTATAGTCTGGATTGGCGAGGTGCTGTTCTACAGAAAAATGTTCACCCCAGGTAGCTAATTCGACTCCATGATAACCCCATTCATTGACACGTGAAAACCAATCTTCCAAAGGGGTATCGGTCCAACCGTTACTAAAAATGATAATGGAATTTTTATCCATTGTTGTCGAATCCCATTAGGAAAAATATGGAGAGTTTTTTTGATTGGGCAGATTGTTTATTTTGTCGATAAGGAGAAACCGCAGATCGAGCTTCAGCTATTAAGATCGGCTATTAAAATCAGCTATTGAAGAATCGATCTGCAAGTTTGACTACCCTCATTTTCTCTCAGAAATAATCGACGATACTACTTCGTCTCTTTTCCTTCTGAGGAAGATCCATTAGAAGAGCTATTCGTTGAAGAATTACTACTCGCAGAATCTGAAGTTGGTGCAGGGGTTGAAGGGACCGCTGGAGTCGTAGGTTCTACAGGGTTTGTAGAGATCGGTTGACTGGAAACAGCACTTGCTGATTCTTTTTTAATAGCGGAGCCAATCACCGAACTTCCCGCAGGTAGAATAGGCGAAGATGAGGAAACAGAAGAAGCAGAATCAGTTGAAGGAGTGGCTACACGTAAGCTAGGTGACTCGACCATCTGACTATTCGTTGAAGAGGTGTTCATCCCTGCTCCCGTGGTAGCAGTACCTGTTGGAACCTGGGGAGGAGAAATTGCTTCTTTCGACTCGAAATCTTCAACATAGACCTCATCCATATCGGTCTCATCGATATGCTTTCTCATCAGCAGATAGATCATCGTGTTAGCCGTCCAGAAATAACTGTATCCAAAGCCAAGCATCATCAAGAACAATAAACTAATCCAGAAAGCAACCATTCCTGAAGCAAAATAGTTATAAGAATAGAAACTATCAAAATACTTTTTGGATGCAATCGGTTCGAGCGGTTTGCCTTCGCTATCGATAGCGACCGGAGATCCAGAAAGGAGAAGTTCGCGCCAACCCAGCGAAGAAGGGGCATAAACGAATAAATATTCCGTCGATCGATCCAACGATTCGATCGCTGGGGTTTGATTGACCCCCCATTTAGAGAGGTAAACCATGGTTGAGCCGATAAAAATGACAACAAAGGTCAAAATAGCTCCATAAACGATAGAGACCAGAGAATACCAGATAAACCGTGCAGGAGCTTCATAAACATAGTTATACGATCGACTCAGAGCGTCAAACGTATCGGAGCCTTCGGTGCTGAGAGTACAATACATCAGTGGGTAACCGATTAGACCAATCAAAATCAGTGCCATGGTAATCCCAGCAGCAAGAGGGAGCCACCAGAAAAAGGAATCGGCTAAATCCCCAATAAAGGGGATCAAATGAACGATGCCAAAAAGTATACAACAGAGCAAAATCGCCGCTATAATCCCTAATGGAGCTAGAGGGGAGATAATGTATGATCGATATCGGCTGATCACAAATTGAATCGAGGCCCGGATACCCCCTCCTTCTTTACCCGTAAAGCTCAAGACTGCCATGCGCGAGATCACCCCACCAATAAAGCCCCAAACTAATAAAAACCACACGATGAGGATCAAGCAATAAAAGCGAGTCCAAAAGCTCCCTTGTGGCTCAAAAAGTAACGATATGGGGGTCAAAAGTTTCCGCAAAGGCTCGATTAGATTAAAAGCTTGGGTTGAAAAATAGTTATTGATAATTTGTGGCCGCTCTTCTGGGGAGGCATTCATTACCTTGTGCAAGAAAGTCCATGGATTCGGGCCGCGACTCTCTGACCAGGGCATACCTCGGAATTTGCCATTTCGGCCAGCCAACGTTTCCATCCAATCATATCGGATCTTATTCGCTTTATACTGGTTTTCTTCTAATAATTTCTTTTCAGGAGTTTGATCATCGGAAGGTTCTGGTATTTTGGGTTCTGTCCACATTCCCCAGATAATAATGGAGATTAACCACCAACCAATTGCTGTAACCAAAATACCTAAGGCTGCCAAAATAAGCTTAAAAGGGTCTAAAGCAACCAAAAAAGTACCAAATATTTTGGTCCAAGCAAATAGCTTACCCCATTTCAGTTCGCGTTCATCCCCAGACTGTTCGATCATATTTTCTCCCGTTTTAATCAAATAAACCCTAAGCTTATTGGTTTTGAATTACAAATTCCATTTTGATGGGATTATAGATATGCTACAAAACTTGGCAATCTATCTTTTATTAAATGAACAAACAGATCAGAAAGTGGTGATTTTTTTCACCATTCTGACCTGTTTGCAGGGGATACGATTGGCATTTTGATGTATCGATATGAAAAAGTGAGTAATTCTTTGTGGGCGCTAGAACAGTTTAGAACATGAAGCCAACACCGACATTTAACCCCTGAACCACTCTTAAGAAGTAATTGCTGTAACCGGGATCCAATGAACCGTAGTTAAAGTCGATCGGAGTGGCCATGTATTTGGTATTGAAGAACAACATCGCCTGGTATCCGACCCGTACTTGGACATTTTTGAATGGATTCCAGAGGAGATTAACCCCTAAATTCACGTTTGGAACCACTTCATAAGAATTACGGGTAACTTTCTTGGCAATGGACAGATCTTCCAACCAATATTTAGGAATCGTTTTGACGAAATCCAGCAAGAGAGCACCGGTCGCATCAAAGTTTGCCGAGAACCCGTGCCCTAGATAAACATCACTCCCTGCCCCTGCAAATGGACCATACATTCTTTGAGATAGCACATTAGAATAGTCTGCCGTCCAAGATGGGGTACCATTCCCATTCACATCTAACGCCGTTGTTCGCCATTTTAATTGTTCCCAGAACCAGGCAAACCGACCCCCAGCCAATCCGTATACATTCGCAGTTTCTGAAGAATAGGCCCGGAATCTTCCCGTTAGATCGAATGTATCAAATCTTTGAGTGAACACCAACGCCATTTCCGAAGCACCATTCCAGATCCCGTAGTTTAATCCCGTCGGTCTTGCTCCAGATAGCTGTTGAATAACATTCCCATCATAAGGCGTTTTGGTCGTTGGACCCGCATAATTTGTAGGAAAATTAAATACCGGAGCCGTCAAATAATCAGCTGACAAATTGCCAGGTGATTGAAACATTGGTGGAATCAAACTCGCACTGACCTGCGAATGGGCTTCAAAAAGATGCAGATAACTAGCATAGACAGCAAACTGCCCATCGTCGAATTGATAACCAAGAGTTATTTTCATCCCTGGTTCATAACTGCTTCTCGTTAGCATTGCCGTACTCAATGCCACAGAACCTGGTCCGATGAATGTTCCCGGAGCTCCACTTGTAAACGAAGTATAGGTTCCGTTACCAACCGTTACGGGTGCTCCATTAATCAGAGTTTGCGTTCCGCCTTGATTCGGCACAAGCGCACCTGAAAGAATACCCGTTGTATCAAACAATCCCCGGAACGCTACAGCTTGCTCACCTATAGCCTTAGTTGATTGCATGAACATGAAATCAACATCTCCAAAGAAGCCACCCCCCTGTCCCTTTGGATGGCCAAGTCCTGGAACCTGCCGATCATCCAGATAATCACCATCAGAATATGGTGATTGAGCTCGAATGGTATCTAGCCCAAGTATCTCTTGTGCATGCACCTCGATGCGTTGCTTTGACCAGATTGCAATAACCATCATCAAGATTATTGCCCACTTTCCCCAACGTTTTTTCATATCCTACATCCCCCTTCAGCCCAAACTTTTCCGATCTCTCCGGATCCCCTTCCGGAAATGATTTCTTTAGTTCGGAATATAGGTTCCCCCACAAAGCTTTCACTTTGTTTAATCCTATAGATTGATTGAGAACCATAACTTTCTTCGGTCTTTGGTCAACTCCAGATTTGCTGAAAAAACCGGAAATGCCAAATAAAGTGCCTTTTCTTTTAATGATGGTTATGCCTAGATTATCTATTCTTTTTATTGTTTTTTTTACCAAAAAAGTTAAAGAAACTCGAATATCTACTTAGTTTGGGAGCTTATTTCAATTCGAACAAACTGCTCAGTTTTCAAAGTATAGAGAATATGGCTTTTTGATCTTTTCCTAAAATAGATTCGTTTGTCGTCCTTTTGTAGAATACATTATTGATGATCTCTGCCATTCACTGAACGCCAACATTCTTCGATTCTATTTTTGAATCCTTTTTCTCTTCTGCAAAGCCATTTATCAAACGATTTCTTTATAAATTAATATTCGATTTCCCATTTTTTTGAAAATTCGAACTATTTATACCAACACTTCCCATAATTCGATTGTTTATTTTTAGTAGAGATTACTAAAATGGAGATATGGGGAGAGTTGGAGGACAAAGTGTTGATACAATATCGTTCATCTGAATAGGTTTTTGGCCATCCTTACAAATGAACATAACCTAAGCAAATGAATCTAAGAGATAACTAAGGGAGAAAATTAATGAAGAAAAACACTTTCTCAAAAAACTTTCCGTACTTCTGCAATTCTATTTTTGGAACTATCCCAACCCCTATCTCTTTAACAACGAATCTTGCTAAAGCGGCTTTTCTCGCCCTCATCATAACATCATTGGTTATCTCCATCCCTTCGATTCCAAATCCTCTGTTAGCAAACGAACTTTCGAATCGACCCAATATTTCTCCCAACAGCTCGATAGTGACCACAAAAACACTTACTTTTAACCCCGAATCTCTTATTCAGGCAAATCCCAAAAACGGTTCAGTTCAATATTTGCCTCAAAACCGCTTAGATGTAGATGTAAATGTTCCGTCAAGCTTTTCGAATTCAAAGTTTGAAAAGTTATACTCAAATGATTTAACGAAATCTAAACCCCACTATCCAAAGTCATATCTCTCTAGAAGCGATTCCTATATCCAATTCCGCTCAGGTTTACCCCCAGCTCCTCCACATCCTGGGTTTGGTCCAGGAGGACGTGGGATTGTTGGCCAAGTTCCTGGATTTGGGCCTCGAACCAATTATTTTGGAGGATTCGGAGGATACAACTATGGAATCGGTGGCGGATTCGGCTTTAATGGCTTTGGCTTTAATGGGTTTGGCTTTAATGGGTTTGGCGGTCTCAATAGCTTTAACGGCTTCAATGGCTTTGGCTTTAATTGGTTTTGCGGTCTCAATAGCTTTAACGGCTTCAATGGCTTTGGCTTTAATGGGTTCGGAGGTTTTAATGGTTTCGGATTTAATGGGGTGGGCTTTAATGGTTTCGGGGGTTTCAATGGCCTGGGAGGTTTTGGCTTCAATCAAGTCGGTTTAGCAGGGTTTAATGGTTTTGGCGGCTTTGGTTTCAACGGAATTGGCGGTTTCAAGTGCTTTGGTTT
>JAKBAI010000207.1 GCA_021809185.1 Planctomycetota bacterium | reverse complement strand
CATAAATTTTTCGTTAAAATGGGGCTGCAACATGCAGCCAAAAAGACCAGAGATGAACTTTATAAAACTCGCAAAGAACTCGATGAAGCAATTAAAGTAAGTAAAGCTAAAGACGACGCTCTGAAAGCTAAAGATAAAGTTTTAGAAACTCAATTAGAAACTCAGCGTCAGCTCGTTTTGAAATTGGGAAAAGCTAAATTTGGGAACCCTTCAGAATCCATTCGAGTGAAAATCGAGAAAATTCGAGATATTGATACTCTAAATTCCTATTTGGAAAAGATTATAGAAGCCGATTCTTGGGAAAAAATTACTCGCAAAAAGTAAACTGGGAGTAAGCGTGAATCAGCTCACAGGTATCTTAGAATCGATCTTCGGGGGTTTAGATGACTCGAATGATTTACGGGCATCGCGTCAATCCAACGGATTCTTCGTTCGAGAAAACTCAAAAAGGGGATCGGCCAATTGACAAATGAGTCAAAAGTACCTGGTAATTGATGTTTGACATAAAATAATACGAGAGATGAAGGATTCTTATACAAATATCGACTGGGCGGCACAGGATTCGAACCTGTGACTTCCACCGTGTGAGGATGGCACTCTAACCGCTGAGTTAGCCGCCCAAAAATTCAGCTAAAATAGATTTACAAAAAATTGAAAGCTAACTCAATTTTATATCGATTCGAATCATATTGGTAAGTTCATTTCGATTTAAATTATTTTCAAAGAATTAGCATTTACTCGCAAAACTTTCTCAAAACCGATGTATTCATTGAATCAAGTATTTTAATGGCTACTCTATCGTCCTTTTGATTCGCATTCAAGATAGGTTAATGCAATTCCTTTTGGCTCATTCATCATAACTCAAAATCAAAAGGAACCAGTTATTTTATCTATCAGGTCGCAGAACTTGTTGGAGAAGAGGTTGTTGATGGTGTTGTTGTTTGAGCAAAGGTAGGGGTGGTAATTCGCTGAGGTGGTCGAATTGCTTCTGCTTCCACCGATTTGGGAGTCGATACAACTGGGGTAGTGGAAGCCTGTGTGTTCTGAGAATCGGTAGGGATCTCTTCTCCACGCATTCCACCCTGAAACTCTCGGATCGTTTTACCAATCGATCTTCCTAGATTCGGTAGATTTCTCGCACCAAACAAGACCACTCCAATCACCACGACGATTAGTATGTCCTGAATACTAAAAAAAGTTCCAAAAATAACGTACATGATTTGGTGCTCCTTTATAAATATCTGTTAGTTATTATTTACCAGAATCAAACAAAACATTTTGAGATCTATATTCAAGTTTATATTTAAGCTTATACTCAAGTTACTTGCACACTTTTTCACTTTGACCCTGGTTTACTATAATTTTATCTTTTATCCCTGTTTTACTGACTGAAATTATCCACAATTTAATTTTTACTGAGCTGATCAACGGAAGTGATCAACGGAAGGTAAGATCGGGGCTGATTGTACTCTATTACCATATATTTTAACAGGAAAAACAAATTTTCCAAGGGACAATTTTACGGGTAATACTATCTTTTCTCAATTAAAATAAACTATGAATCGCTTAAGATTTAGTTATCCTGTTATTCTCTTTGATGGATTTCCTTTATTACTTCCATGTTGATCGAAAAGAATTAAATCGGATTACCAAAATTACTCGTTGGTGAGAAGGCAGGTAATGGAGACGATGAATTCCCAATTTCTCCAGGTTTGTTGGTATTCTCCACAACCGTTTCATCAAATGGAGGATCTTCAAATTTAGGGACAGATGCCGCAATTCGTTGTGGAGGGCGAGGGGATGATTCCTGATAAGCTGCTGCAGTACTCGAAGCAGAATTGGAAGTATACGAATTAGAATTGGAAGCTGCCATCGGATTTATGTTTGTTACCCGCTCTACTTCATCTTCCAGTCCACTCATTGCTCGCTTGAATTGATTGATGGTTTTTCCCAAAGATCTTGCGATTTCAGGTAATTCTCCACCAAACATCAATACCCCAATAATCGCAATGATAATCATTTCTTGATAACCAATCCCAAACATCCTTTACCCCTTCTCGGAATTAAGAAAATCGTCAAATAAACTCGTCACAAATCGTTACTTGAGATATTCCGAATCCCCTATCACATCGTTTTGGTCATTATTCCCAAAAGAGATTCCAAAATCATCACGGGATCTAATTGGATTCCCGCCAAATCAGTTAATTAAAATCCAATTGTTCCCATCTAAAAATAGAAATAAATAGGTAGTTAAAATATTTTACATTAAGAATCCAACTCTTTCATTATTTTTTTGATCGTTGGCGATTGCATGTGTACTATTTTATGATAATTAAGGACTAATCCAATGAAAAATAATAGTTACAAGGGCAAGATTTAATGAATTTTAGATAAGAAAACCGTCTACTCCAATTTCTGAATTCGATTTAGAGCAGGATTTCCAATCGCTGAAAGAATCTAAATGAACCGAAAATCAGGACTGCGAGTAGAATTTCTTGGAGCAAAAGGAATCTATTTTCTAAAACGGAGCGATGAATTGCAAATTGCAGAATTTCAAAAACATATTGCTGAAACATTTGGCCAAAAGGATCAAAAGCGCGGAGTATCAGGGACATTCATGTGGTTCATGGAAGAAATCGGCGAATTGGCAGAAGCGCTTCGCGAACTAGAACAATCAACAAACGCCGATCGAGGCAATCAAATCAAAGCACTTGGCTACGAATTCGCGGATGTTTTCGCTTGGTTAGTTACTCTGGCCAATGTTGCCAAAATCGATCTTCAAGCGATGGTCCATGAAAAATATGGGCTTGGTTGCCCAAAATGCTCGGCTATCCCCTGTGTTTGTTCTCAACAAACAAAACCTTGATAAGATCCTCTTGTTAATATTATTCTAATCATAATTTTTTATTTTCATATTCAAAAGAAATTCATTTCAAGAGCTATCATAATTACCTCAATCCTTCATAATTTAAGCTGATTTCGAACAACTTCGCTTAATTTATGTAGGATTTGAAAATATCTCTGGGTAAAGTATTTGACCTATGGAATAATTATATCGTTTAAGTATCCTTAAATTAATTCGAAAATGGATAACCAGGAAAATGAACCGATTTATGTCATAACTCTTGAAATTCTCAATTGTTTTAAAACTCCCGTTCGGAGAAAGATTTTGAACACTTAGTTGATATTCCAAAAAAATTGTATTAACAATTATAGGGTATGCCGCGAATATTCCTAAGACGATTGATAAAACCGGTTTTTAACCTAACCAGTATTAAACGAAGTGGATACTACAGAAAGACCAGGCTAGAGATTTTTCAAAAATCGATTCGTTAAAATATTTTGGGAAATAAAATTATAGAGAATGATTATAAGCATTAAAATTTGTTTGAGAATCGGAATCCAAATGTCAATTGAAAAATGAAATTTTCTGTCATTGACGGTTCTAATCCTTGAGAAAATCGCAAATATATTAATACCGATTAAATAATCGGCTCTGCTTCTAACCGCGAACTCTCATTCAACCCATGAAAAGAATGATGATTGATATTTGGAATATCTTTACAAGGAATAGACAATCAAAGATATAAAGCTAATTAGAATTAATAGGGCATTCAGTTAAGAATTTGAAATAGGAGAAGTAATGCAACCGTTCTCCAAATAAAGCTAAATAAAGCTAAATAAAGCTAAATAAAGCTAAATGAGGGTAGAGAGCAGGGACTTATATCACGATGAGTATGATCACCATAAAGCAAGCGAATCTGGAGCAAAACGTGTTGAGAAGAGGAACAAATGAAATCTTTCGCTGGGCAGGTTCCTTGTGTGCTCTATTTTTGATCGCGATAGTAACTAGTAAAACAACGGCACAAAGCAGTTCCGACATTTCAATCGAAAGAATTTACGCAGGTCTCCCTGCTGGGCCATCATCTGGAAACACCGATCTGGAAGTTGGTGGGTATTTCAATATTTATCGTGAAGGGCGCTGGGCACCTGTTTGGGTCGATTTAAATGTTCGGAAAGTAATAAGCGAACCACTCGAGTTGATCGTGAAGTGTTTGGACTCTTCGAATGGTACTGCTACCACCAAAGTAATTATCCCCCCTACGGTATTGCAAAAAACGGGTCGCAAATCCGGTTATGATCTTGGACCGATCGCCTATATCAAACCGATGAGTAATACCGAAGTAGAAGTTTCAGTTCGGACGGTAACGGACCAACGGGAATTGGCAAACCGAGAAAAGCATATTTTGGGATTTTCGATCAATCATTTTGCCTATGTTGGAATTGGAGATAGTTGGCCCGGATTCCGATTACCCGTAATAGCAGAGGATCAAGAAAAAGATCAATATAAAAATCACCGGGGGGGAGAAGTTCAGCTCGCACAATGTTTGGAAGTTGGTCAACTGCCAGATGAGGCGATCGGATACGATGGTTTCGATATGATCGTCGTCTTTACGGCAGGAAATGATAAATTTTGGAACGATTTTGTTCAACCTCAGCACCAAAAAAAGCGAGACGCCATTATCAACTGGGTGAAGCAAGGCGGGCGGATTATCCTGACCGCAGGAATTAATAGCGATTTGCTTAATAGTATTCCAGAATTTCGCTCGATATTACCCGTAACTATCAGTGCGGAAAACAAAAAAACTCTGTCTTCCCTTCAAATTTCGTGGCAAGGTTTGGATCGGGTATCGCGTTCTTATCTGCTTGGCAACGCGAACAAGCAAAATAATAACGAAACAATCATCGTGAGTGGAATCGCTCCAGCAAGAGGAACTAGTTATCAGATATTATCGCCCCCCCCAGAATGGCGGCAAAGCAAGGAAATCCCCCCTCTGGTAGTGCAAGGGAGTTTTAGTCTAGGAAAGGTAACTTTAGTAAATTTCGATATCAATCGGGAACCTTTCATAAGTTGGGACAGCAAACAGCGAAGCGAATTCTGGGAATGGTTGGTGGTACAAGGAAATACAAATTTTGGCCGGACAATTGCTTTTACCCCTTCGGTGAGCGATACCCATTCGAAAACCCAGTTGTTATCGATGTTAGAATCGTTCGAAGGGATTGCCGTCATTAAATTTAGCTGGGTGGCTATCTTCTTAATCTTTTATGTACTCCTGATTGGACCGTTTGATTATTTCTTTCTGAAAAAAGTAGTAAAACGTTTAGAATGGACCTGGATAACCTTCCCCGTTATTGTCATCAGCGTAAGTGCTATCTCCTATATAGCTGCGTACAAATACAAAGGAACCGAGCTGCGGCTCAACAAGATCGATGTGGTCGATATCGATACGCAAAACTCTCAGGTTTTCGGTCACACTTGGTTTACTATTTTCAGTCCACGGATTCAGAATTATACCGTTGGGTTGGAACCAGCTGGTCCCGCCAAAGGGGATAAAGGGAATGAAAAATACTGGGTAAGCGAAACGGCAGCAGAATCGATGCATCATTTGTATATGAGTGATTTTGGTTCCGCTTCAAATTCAAGAAACCAACAATTGGGCCGGCGCGGATACAATTATTACATGGATAAAAACAACCCGGATCAACCCGATTTTGCGGCCGGTTTGGAAAATGTACCGATTCAGGTATGGTCAACCAAAACCTTTGCCGCTACTTGGTCGAGCAAAACCGATCCCAAAAAACCACTCGTTGCGCACACCCTGCATCATCCCAAAGACCAACCTGAGGTGATCATCGGTTCCATCACCTCTCATCTTCCCGTGAAAGTCGAAAGCGGGGCTTTCTTGCTGTATCGCGACCGGACTATTCCATTGGATACGCTCTTACCGGATCAGGAACGCCAGATCGTTTCTAAGCCAGATAATCCTTTGATCCCAACCGCTTTGGCCCAAAACAATTTCCGAATCCTTGAACAAAATCGCATTAGCCGGGCGAGTGAAATCGGGCCTAATACAGTCGATCTCTGGTCTGCTCTATTTGCCGATCAGCTCGTTTACAATCAAGGGATTAAAGGAAACGACTGGGCACGCGAATTAGATCAATCTTGGCGTATTACCAAAAATCACAACAATGAAGCGATCCTTGTATTTCGCACCCCAACGATCCGAGGAAGTATCGATAATCTGAATCAGGATCCCGCCAATCCAACTAGGATCTGGTTCGACAATTTGCCCAGTGAGCCAGGGCAAGATCGTGTCCCGTCCAAAATAGGAAGTTTACGACAAACGACCCTCGTCCGAATCTTTTTACAGATCCCCCCTTTGCCAATAGCGAAGGATAAAACAACCAGATAAATTATGCCCATTGAAACTGCACGAACAATAAAAGTATAATAGAGCAATCGTTGACAACGATTGCGACGATTCCCTGCAAATTGAGAAAGATAATCTCCATGATTGATACTCGTGATTTGACCAAAACCTATGGAAAACTATACGCCCTCGATCGACTGACCATGCACCTAGAACCGGGGGATGTCTATGGTTTTATCGGTCCGAATGGAGCCGGTAAAACAACTACCATGCGCATCTTGGCCACTCTTCTCAACCCCTCTTGGGGCGAAGCAACGGTCTGCGGTTATTCGATCTATACTGCTTCGAAAGACATCCGCCGAGCGATTGGCTATATGCCAGATTTTTTCGGTGTCTACGACGATATGAAGGTGATTGAATATTTGGAATTTTTTGCCGCAGCGTATCGAATCAGTGGACCAGCACGTCGAAAGAAATGCGATCAAGTTCTGGAACTGGTAGAACTCGGGTATAAACGCGATGCCCTGGTAACGAGTCTATCCCGCGGGATGACGCAGCGACTCGGTCTTGCTCGCGTTTTACTGCACGAGCCACAAGTTCTCTTGCTCGATGAACCTGCGAGTGGTCTCGATCCGCGTGCTCGTATCGAAATGCGGGAACTCCTCAAAGAACTTCGTTCCATGAAAAAAACGATCTTGGTCTCCAGCCATATTCTCCCCGAATTAGCGGATATCTGCAACAAAATTGGTATTATCGAACGCGGCAAACTACTTTTTAATGGGGATGTCGAATCGGCTATCCAGCAAGTCCGGCGCAGGCATGTTTTCCTGGTCTCAGTCGGTGTAGAGAATAACGACAAAGCCATCGCTTTCCTTTCTTCTCATGCCGATATTGATCGCGTCGATCCACTCCCAGAACAAGAGACATTCAAGGTCACTCTTAAAGATAGCAGCTTAGAAGGATTTTTCATTCCCGAACTCCTTATCCAAAATGGCTATAAGCTGCGGATGTTCAAAGAAGAAGAGATCAATCTGGAACACGTCTTTATGGAAATCACCAAAGGGATTACCAACTAATTTTGCTTCTGGGGTTGCGTATAAAATTACCATCGTTCAAGAAACACATGTTATCCGTTGCTTGGTAAATTAGTATCGATTATTAGTCGGAAAGACAGGAGATTGTTAGACAATGAAAGTTTTGGTACTGGGAGGTGCAGGGTATATCGGCAGCCAAGCGGTACGTGCACTATCTGCGCGCGGGCATCAAGTTTGGGTCTATGACAATCTGAGTATGGGGCATCGCCAGAGCGTCCCATCCAATCAACTAATTATCGGCGATTTGGCCGATCAGGCTCTTCTCGACCATACTCTCCTCCTCCATCAGATCGAAGCGGTCATGCACTTTGCCGCTTTCGCTTATGTAGGGGAATCGGTCCATCACCCTGATAAATATTATCAGAACAATGTTGTAAATACGCTGCATTTATTCGATGCTTTGAAAAGACATCACATCCGCAAAATTGTTTTCTCGTCGAGCTGCGCAACCTACGGCATTCCAGCAACTATCCCTATTACCGAAGAGACCCAACAGCACCCTATCAATCCCTATGGCCGTACGAAACTAATCATCGAACAGGCTCTAGCTGATTATGCACAAGCTTATGGGTGGAGCTATGCTGCTCTGCGGTATTTTAACGCAAGTGGTGCCTCTGCGGATGGATCTTTAGGCGAGGATCATACCCCGGAGACTCACCTCATTCCTCTGGTTTTCCACGCAATTCAGGGCAAAATCCCTTATCTGGAAATTTTTGGAGATGATTACCCCACACCGGATGGAACCTGTATTCGCGACTATATTCATGTTGAAGACCTAGCTTCCGCCCATGTACTAGCTCTGGAAAAATTAGCCGATCGCACCCATCTCAAACTCAATCTCGGTATTGGTCAGGGATACAGCGTTAAAAAAGTGATTGAAACCGTCGAAAAAATCACTGGAAAAAAAGTACCGATTCGCATCTCCCCGCGCCGTGCTGGAGATCCTCCGGAACTCATAGCTGCTCCTGCCAAAGCGATCCGCGAATTAAACTGGAAACCGCGATATATCGATCTCGAATCGATCATCGAAACCGCTTGGCGCTGGCATCGTGATCACCCGAACGGTTATGGTAAGATGAGCAAAAGCTGAATCTAAAAAAGGACCATGCCCAATAATTTCCTTAACTGTATCATCTCTATAATAGATTAGCTATATAATGATTAGCGCGAAAAAGTATATCCGCGCTTTACAGAGATTGAAGCAACTCTTTGACCTTTGTCTCGATTAGATTTCGCACTCCACGAAATTCCTCGGGGGTCATATCCCGCGGATCGGGAATTTTCCAATCAACCCGTTGCTTGGCACGAACCAGCGGGCATTCATCGCCACACCCCATGGTTACCGCTACTTCAACTTCTGTCCCATTAAACTCTTCCAAGCCTTTGGAACAGTGGGTCGAAAGATCGTAACCGAGTTCTTTCATCGCTTCGATTGCTTTGGGATTAACTCGCCCCGATGGGCGCGAACCTGCACTATAAGCTTCGATTTTCCCTGCGCCATGGATTCGAGCAAATGCCTCTGCCATTTGACTTCGATTCGAGTTCTCGACACAGACAAACACAATCTTTTTCATCGAGCCTTTCTCCTGCAAATGAGTTTGCATAAATGCAACCAATCGATTTTTCTGAGTAATATAATCCTCTTTTAAAGCAGGACAATCACCACACGATTTTGATCAAACCTTTTTACCCAGGAGAGCAGGTGCCGATTTTTTAGTATCGAGATGTTCATACACCCCAAAGTCGTTAAAGCAAATTCGTTTGGCAATTCGATATAACCAGTTTTTCTCTGGTACTTCCTGAAATGGGTGAAACTGCGAGGTCCGTATCGCCATTTTTGACAGTTCCTGCAAAGCTGTTTTCCGAGCCGTTGAATCGGGGGCCGCATGCTTTTCGATCAGCTGTTTGAGTAAATCTGGCCGCTCCAAAACGATACAACCGCGGGTAGTCTCTTGTGCGAGCTGACGAAAATCATGTAAAAATTCCGAATGAATAAATTTATCGCGCAGCGAACGATTGTCTTCCTGGCTTTGATAAATCGATTCTTTACTGAATTGAACAATCGGGCAAGGCTCAATTGCCCCCCAAGGGCTGA
>JAKBAI010000206.1 GCA_021809185.1 Planctomycetota bacterium | reverse complement strand
ATGGAAATCTGTTTATATATAAACCTGTTCATATCATTTGGACAGGTTTGATATCCCTTATTGAGCATGGCATATCAATCAACAATAAGTGAGCTGTCAACGAACGATTCGTTTGGGTAGGTTCTTATTAAAATTAAATTTCTATTTTGCGAAGACAATTTCAATTTAGAAAGCTCGAATTTCTGGACCTGACAAAAAATATTTAGAACCTCCGAAATCACAGAGAAATGCAGGTTTTGGGAAGTTAGTTTTTCCGATTCCCCACAAAATTATTCAACGATGCCTTGATTTTCTCTTATAGATTTTATCGTTATGAGACAGTTTTTTGAAATTCTCCGTTAATAGGTGGATCTGCTTCGTGAGAACTAGAACAAAACCCTATTTATTTCACCTTTAGTCCCAACAGCCTTGAAGTCGATTCGACTAAAAAAGAGAAAAGCAAAAACTATTCTCTTATTTGCTAGAGAAAATCGATCAATTTCAATTCGATTTCAATTCGATTTCAATTCGATTTCAATTCTGCTTGATTTTCGTTCCTGATTCGCATAAGAATGGATTTGTAAAATTTATTTTTCTAATAGAAATGGAACGCAGCGATGTCCCGAAATCGTATAGCTCTAATTACTGGAAGCGGCAAAAAGCGAGTAGGTTATCACATCGCCAAGTATTTTGCAAAAAATAAGATTGATATCGCTATTCATTACCATTCATCAAAAGAAGAAGCAAAAGAAGCAGTTAAAGAATTGATGGGTTTCGGCATACGAGCAGAGGCGTTCTCCGCCAACCTTCGAGTGGAAGCGGAAATTCATCGTATGGTAGAAGAGGTATATCGGACTTTCGGTCAAATCGATATCTTAGTAAATTCCGCGGCTATCTGGGAGTCGAAACCGCTAGAAGCGGTGGTAGCGGATGATGTGAGAAAGCATTTTGAAATCAATACTCTCGCGGTATTTTTATTAACGCAACAAATCGGCCTGAAAATGGTTGCTCAAAAAGAGGGTGGGGTGATTATTCAATTAGGAGATTGGGCAGAAATTCGGCCCTATCCTCATTATGCTGCCTATTTTCCTTCGAAGGGAGGGGTTCATACGTTGACGAAATCAATGGCGGTGGAGTTGGGTATGAGAAACCCCAAAGTGAGAGTGAATGCCATTTTGCCCGGCCCAGTTATGCTTCCTGATGATTTATCTCTCGAAGAGAAAACAGCAGTGATTCAAGCAACATTGGTTAAACGGGAAGGTTCGCCACAGCATATTGCGGACGCCGCTTGGATGCTGGTCAATAACGATTTTATAACGGGAGTACTGTTGCCTGTTGATGGTGGGCGATCCATTTATAGTGGCTGAGAATATCTTAGATCGATGAAACTGTGGAGAATAATCTATATTTAATATAAATTAAAATGAGAAATAATTCTTTGTTCTAATTGTATCGAATTCAAAAATTTATTTGTTTAATCCTACCATCGATCGAATGCCCATAATAAAGAGGGTCGAAAGCGATCGAAATGTTTCGCGGAAATTTACTTTTGATTTCCCCTGTTTTCGATTTTCAAAAATAATCGGTGTTTCTCCAACTTTACAATGAGTGCGAACACAAAGATGAAGAACTTCTTGCTGAAAAGAGTAACCTACCGAATTTAGTCGATCTAACTGAGCTTTTCGGAGTAAATCGACGCGATAACATCGATAGCCTCCGCTGCAATCTTTAGCAGGTAAGCGAAGCAACAATCGGACTAGATAATTGACACCGCGGGACATTAACCAACGTGAAATGGGCCAATTTTTCGTCCCTCCCCCTGGAATATATCGTGAGCCGATCATGACATCAAACTGATCCATTCCCGCCAATAACACGGGGAGGCATTCTGGAGGATGACTAAAATCGGCATCCATATTAATCATATAATCATAATTGTTTTCCATGGCAAAGCGCATACCGGTGAGAATAGCCGTACCGAGTCCAAGTTTACCTGAACGGTGAATAACATGGAGCTGATCATTGGTCTTTTTTAATTCCTCCGCGAGCTGACCCGTCCCATCGGGGGAATTATCGTCAATAATCAATATATCCGCTTGTGGAAGGGCTTGTTGTATTTGTTCGATCAAATGAACAAGATTTCCACGTTCGTTGTAAGTTGCTACAGATACTAATGTTCTTTCAGCAGGAATTAATACTGGTCGAAAATTCGGCATCCGTAAACGTAGTGCTTGCATTCGGCAATTCTCCGCAATAATCATATATAGGAGAATAATAGCTTATTATTTTATTTTGTGGAGATGAATTATGGCGACCCCGTTTGTTATTTCGTGCCCGGAGTGTGAAAAACAGATTAAAGTGAATTCCGATTTAATCGGAAAGAAACTACGTTGTAAGAGTTGTCAGACTGTTTTTCCTGTACAATCACCCGAAATTCCAGAAAAAGAGAAAAAAAATTCAAAGGCCCCTGTAAAAGCAGAAAAAAATGCAAAACAGGAATCAGGTGAAAAATCTGCAAATCCCCCAGAATCCGCGAATCCTGCAAACTTGTCAGATTCACCACAGGCCAGAATTCGAGCAGAGCTGGAAGAAGAAGATGCTCAGGGATCGAATCCATATGGACTTTCAAATGAATATAATGACACATCGGCACGATGTCCGCGTTGCGCAGCTGAAATGCCTAATGATAAAGCGGTTATTTGTATGGAATGTGGGTATAATACTCGTACTCGGTTAAAACATGAAACGATGGTCACGAATGAGCAGACATCTAGCGATATCTTTCTTTGGCGATTGCCTGCAATTATTGCCATTCTTGCCTCTATAGCTCTAATCGCTGTTTCGATCTTAGCTTGGTTAAAAATGGCGCCGTCGATCGATAAAGCAATCGCGGAAGATGAAGATCTTAAAGTAATACCTCCTGGAAGCTGTTTCGCTCTTTGGGTAAACGTTATCTGTTTAACCATCACTTATTTCTTGAGTCGATTTTCTTACCGAAGACTCGTTCTGAATAGTCGACCTGCGGAGGTAGATATAACTAAAGAATAATTCGATTCCTTCAGCAACCGTGTATTGTCGGTAGGGAGATTCAATAGCTCGTTTTGGATCTGCAATGGACTAAATATCACCTAAAAAGTACTTCTAAAGAGTGCTTGCTAAAATCGAAATTCTTTTGAAATTCTTTTTGGTTTACCCTATCTAAATTCTCGATCTAAAGCATAAAGCGAAAGGCTTGAATAAAAATATGATACTTGTAATTGGCACCTTGGATACCAAGGGGATCGAATTTGAGTATTTACGCGATTGTCTAAAGAAGCATCAGCTCGAGGTATTGTTAGTCGATGCCGGTATCCTCCGGCAACCGCAAATTTTACCTGATATGGATCGTCAGCAGTTTTATAATCTTGCTGGTGTGGATGTTAGAGAGTTAGCAACCCGTGGGGATCGCGGGGAAGCGATTACCAAAGCAACCCAAGCGGCACAGATTTTAGCAACCCAACTCTATCGCGAGGGGAAGTTATCTGGAGTCATGGGTTTAGGCGGATCGGCAGGAACTTCGATTGCTACTGCTGCCATGCGTTCGCTTCCTTATGGGATACCGAAGATAATGGTCAGTACTCTTGCCAGTGGGCAGGTACAACCGTTTGTAGGTATCCGAGATATTGTGATGATGCCATCGATCGTCGATTTTTGTGGCTTAAATCGCTTTTTAAGGAGTATTCTCCAGAATGCTGCCGCGGCCACGAAGGGGATGGTTTCTGAATATCTTCGTCAGATTGGCGAACGGAGTAGCGAGGCGACCTTTGAAAATAAGAATAACTCTCGCAAACCTTTGTTAGCAGCGACTATGTTTGGGGTAACAACGCCTTGTGTGGAGAAAATCTGTTCTGGATTGGAAAACGATTTTGAGGTAGTCGTGTTTCATGCTACCGGAACAGGGGGCCGGACTATGGAACAATTGATTCTTGAAGGAGCGATCCAAGGAGTGTTGGATATTACAACTACGGAGTTGGCCGATGAATTAGTAGGAGGGATCCTTTCAGCGGGGAGTAATCGCCTTACCGCAGCAGCTCTGAAAGGGATACCGCAATTGATTTCTCTAGGTGCGCTTGATATGGTGAATTTCGGGCCGATGAATACCGTCCCAGAAAAATTTCAGGGGAGGAAATTGTACCCTCATAATCCCCAGGTGACTCTCATGCGAACTACCCCAGAGGAAAACGATGCCCTTGGAAAAGAAATTGCTCAGAAAGCTAGTGCCTCGCGTGCCAAAACAGCTATTCTTATCCCGCTACGAGGCGTTTCGGCTCTCGATGCGGAAGGGAAACCGTTTTGGTGGCCTGAAGCCGATCATGCTCTGTTTCAAAGTATTCGAGATTGGGTAGCTCCGCAGGTGGAGATAATTGAAGTGGATTTGCATATTAATGACCCGCAATTTTCCAGCACTGCCATCGAAGTTTTTAGCAAAATGATCGGTAAATAATAACCGTATTCCCCTTTTTGTTTAGGGGCTGTCGCATATAATCCGAATGGATGGATATTTCATTGTAATTTCTAGAAATCGTCTAGATTCTCTATTGATAGATTCCGATTTGCTCTTTTAGTTCGAACGGTGCTTATGGTGAGTTATTTTGGGTAAGCGTAAGGACTGCGGAGGATACCTGAGCTACAGAGATCCAAAAAATACGGAAAGGGCTAAATAGGATTTAGTTTCATTCCATCCAAAACGGAACTAATCCAATATTGGAAGACAGTCTGTTGGTTTGTTCATTTATTTTGTTTGCATGTTTACTGAAGTTTCTCGAACCGTTGATAAACCAATCTCGATACCAATCTTTTGAAACTTGCCAGGATAGTCTAAGAATTAATTTTTAGACTATTGCTTGGATTATTTTTTGAGTGAAGATTATTTATGGGAATGGGGTTACAACGGATGTTTGATTCTGCAATTGAAAATAAAAGCCGTTGGAGAACGATTCTGCGAAATCTTCTTGATGAGAAACTAGAATGATGCACTTCATTTCTTGACTGAGGGCCTGCAGCTCTTGAACCATTGTCTGCCGACCTTCGGTATCGAGGGAACCGAATCCCTCATCGATAATGACCGATTCGATCGGTCGATACTGTTTACTGGCAAATCGGCCCACTCCCAAAGCCAGGGAAACCGCAACGCGAAATTTTTGACTACCGGAAAGAAAAGAGATGTTCAAGGCTCGACCACCGACCTCTTCCTGATAGGCAACCAGATCGAGAGCACGATCGCCAGATTCCCCTTGGTCATTGCCTGATTGACGCAATCGAAGTTTCCCCTCTGAAATTCGATCCAAAACTTGATTGGCAAAATCGAGAATCTGATTCTCGGCATGAACCATTAAATATCGTTGCAGTCTTTTTCTTCCTAGAAGTTCGGACAGTAGACTCCAATCGACAACCTCTTTATTTGATTTCTTGATTTTTTCGTTTAATTCCAAGATTCGTTTTTTGTCGTCTTCGATCTTTTTAATTGTTACCTTCAACTGCGTTTGAAGCTCCCTTAGGCGATTGATTTGAGCCTCATTATTCCCGATTTCCGCCTCAAAAAAGCGATAATGTTTCTGAGCAGCAGCAGGGATATTTTTCAAGGCTAAAGTCAGTTCTGTTTCTTGCTGACTAAGAACTCTCTCTTCCCCAAGTGCCTTTTGCAAATTTTCTTTTTGTTGGTCGATATTTTCTTGGACTAGGTTTTCGTATTCTCGTTGCCATTGATTTCTTTTTTCCGGGTTGGCTTGTTCCCATGATTGTAGCCACGATGTGGATAACCGACCTTTCGCTTCTTGAATCGATTTTTGATTTAGCTCGATATGGATTCTACTGGTTTGACAGCTCTTTTCCTCTTCGAGCAATTTTTTATTCAGTGCCTCATTGTTCTTATTCAGTTTTTCGATCTCTTGAGTATACCGATCTCTTTCTAATTTGATTTTTTTAGATTCCTCGTGTGCCGTGTTTAGTTTTTGTTCAAATTGGTTGAATTCTGCCAATATTTTTTTGGGATCGATTTCATTGGGAATAAGTTTTAGTAACTGATTTTTTGTATCGCTCAAATCATTTTGATGGCTTTGGATTTTTCCTTCCAATTGATTATAAACAGGAAGCTGTTGTTCTAATTGGCTAAGCCGATTTTTTGTTTGATTGGCTTCGCGATTCGTCTCGATGTAATTATTTAGATTTGTTTGGCAACTGTCTAATAAAACATCGAGAGCTTGTTCCTTCCAGGGGGGAAGAGAAATTCCTAATTCAGCAACTCCTTTTAAGCAAAGGGATATGGTATTTCCTGTGGTTAGAATTTCTGAGTCTTTCTCTTTGATGCTTTTTTCGATATTCTTGAAACTTCCCATTTTCTGATCTTTTTCTTTGGCAGTTTCATTGTTTTCTTTAGTTTGGTTAGAACATTCTTCCTCTTTTTGCTTCCATTGATCGTGTTTAACTAACTTCTCTTTTTCTTTTGTTTGCTTTAGATTCGAGTATCGTTCCAACTCCTGATTCAGATGGTCCGTAGTGAGCGCTTGACCGCATAATTCGCAGATCAGTTTGCCTTGTAGACTATTCAAGTTTTTGAGATTTTCTTCGATTTGTTTCAATTCCCATTCGATTTTGCGAAATTCCTCGTTCAGTTTTTCCTTGTCGATGTTCAGTTTATTTAGCTTCTCGGTCCCCTGATCCAACAAACTTCTTAATTCTTTGCCCGCTATTAAAATCTCCTCTTTTTCGTGAATCATGGCTGCTCGTTTTTCGATTAAAAGCTTATATTCCGAGAGTTTTTCTTGTGTTCGTTGTAACTGGAGAATGATCCGTTCGTTTTTAGCTAGGGTTTCAATCTGATTTTTAAGAATGTTGACCTGTTCAGATAAATTATTTGGATATTTTTGTAGCTTTTGCTGGGATTCTTTGAGATCTTGTTCCAGCTTGATTAATCTTTCGGCGAGAGTCTTTTTTTCAAGCTCGCCTTTATACTGAGCATTCAGAGAGGAGATTTTTTGGTCTAGTTGTAAAACAGTATCTTCGATGGTTGTTTTTTTCTTGAGCTGCGTATCGAGTTTGTTTTGTATATTCGCTTGAGTCGATTTTGTTTCAATAACAATTTTTTCTTTCGCTTTAAGCGTTTGAATTTCCTCCGCTAATTTCCTTTCCATTTCCAATATCGATTTAAAGATGGGGGTAACTTCTTGGAGTTCTTTAAAGCGGAGGAGCTTTTTCTCGATGCTCTCTTTTTGATTGAGGATTTTTTCAAGGTTCGTTCTCTTCGTGGCAATGCCGATTTTTTCCGCTTGCAATCTTTCCCATTCTTTCGCATTCTGAGCGAGCAATTCAAGCTCTTTGCGTAGCTTCTGAGATTGTTCCAACTCTACTTCTGTTTGTGTTTTCTGGGAAAGAGCATTTTGATAATCTTCTTCGGAAACGCTGACAGATTCGGTTTCCAGGCTAGCTCGATTCGCATCAAGTTCTATTTGGGCCGATTTTTTTCTCTCATTTGCAAGTTCATGAAGCGATTCATATCGTTTCAAGTCGACAATTTCAGCTAATACTTTTGCACGTTCGGCGGGAGGGGCCTGGATAAGTCTTTCCGCGTTTCCTTGAAGAAGTAGAACCGAAGAGGTAAAGGCTTCGTAACTCAAGCCGATGGTCTCTTCGATCCATTTCTCCAATTCTTTGCTATATTGTGTCCCTTCGATTCTTTCCCAAACTGGATCAGCGAAGGATCCTCGGTTATGACTTGCTTGCTGGGTTGTTTTTATTTTATTGGTTCTTGGGCTGAGCTGAAGTGCGCGTTCGATTTGAAAGTGGTCTGAACCGATGAGAAACTCAAAAGTAACTTTTGCTTTATTGCAAGAGACATTGATCAGCTCGCGAGCTTCTCCACCACCACCGCGATGCTTTTTATATAAAGCAAATGTCATAGCGTCAAAAATAGTCGATTTACCAGAACCGTTCTTGCCAGAAAAGATCCATATTTTCTCATTCTCTTCAAAAATGATCTCTACGGAGTCACGGTAACTCAAAAAACCTTCAATTTCAATTTTTTTGGGGATCATGATTTCGACTCTGCTTTTACCAACAAATCATCGAGTTTTCGTTGCAGTTCTTCACGCTCATCGTGAGGATGATTTTGTAATTCGGTGGCGACATATTCTTTAACGGTTTCTCGAAACCCTTTCGCTTGGTTTTGAATCGGGCTAGCCAAGGAATCGCGTAATTCATTCCGCTCTTGCCAATCACGAGAATACCAGTTTGGATAAAGCTGATTGATTTGCTGGAGTATATTGTCTAGATTATCTTCTTTGGCCGAATAAACAAATTCGATTTTAACTAGATCGCTGAGACCTTCAGGATGTTTTTGCAGTAAGAGAGCTAATTCCTCCGTCGGATTTTCCCATCTTTGCAAGATGACATTTCTTGTTTTTAGCGGCAATACGGCAGGTGAGTCTTGTAAGCCTTGGTCATCGATATCAAAAATAACGACCTGTTTTTGATCGTCCTTTTCTCCCAGATCCAATTTGGCAATGCTTCCCGAATAGCGGATATGGGGGTGGCCGTTAATACATATCGGCTTATGAATGTGCCCCAGAGCAATATATGCGAACCGATCGCTAAAATCGCCCAGGTTGAAAATAGCTTCATCCTCCCCCATTCGAAAAGCTCTTGTCCCGGGAGCAAGCCCGGTTACATTCAAATGGGCAACCAAGATCGCTGGTTTATTTGGAGGGAGTTGCGTGATACAATCTTCCAGTTTGGCATAGAGTGCTTGCTCTAGTTGAGCTGTCTTTTCCTGGAGAGTTTCCGGTTTTTTTGTTGCCAGATTGCCAGAATAGATCGAGGGGGTCGGGTAGGGCATCAAGACAAAATGCACTGTTGATTCGCTGCGCGGATCGCAAAATCGAATGAAACCCGGTTCGCTCGAAAGATAAAGTCGACCCGGTTCAAGAATTCCTTGACTAGAGATAGGGGCTGCTAGAGTCATCGCGGATTGCAGTGTTTGACAGAATACTTCGTTATCGTGATTACCGGTTATAGCTAAGATCGTTCCTTTATTGGCGAGAAATCGGGAGAAAGTATCCTGCCAATGGCGTATCGAATTTCGCAAAGTTTTCGTTCGAGCTAATTCACTAAATAAATCTCCCGCAATTAAGAGTAGATCTACCTTCTCGGTTTCTAGATAGGTAGCGATTTGTTCAACACCATTCTCGATCTCTGCGGTACGATCTATCCGCCCAAGCCGATCCCCTAGATGCCAATCTGCCGTATGTAAAATACGCATCTCATTTCGCCTTCTCTTTTTGGTCGATTAATAATTCTCTTTTAATTTTTTTTTTGGCTATCAATCTTTTAAAGAATCTTCACTTCCTGAAATAGTGATCAGAGAACGAAAAAGTTTAGCATCGGTCTGATAATTAAAATAATGGACTGACATATCGACAA
>JAKBAI010000018.1 GCA_021809185.1 Planctomycetota bacterium | reverse complement strand
AACGACGGGTCAAACCGTTATCGGCAAAGTACGCCAAGATGAAGGGAACGCCGCTTCGGCCACTTGTAGCACCGATGGAAAACATGTCTACGCATTTGTCGGCAATGGCGAGCTGGGCTGTTTTACTCTCGATGGCAAGAAAGTTTGGCAATTCAATACCCAGAAACGCTATGGGAAATTCAATATCCAGTTCGGTATGCACTCGACTCCGATCTTATACCAGGATGGCCTCTATCTGCAATTGCTTTATACGGGCGGAGCGCATGTTATCGCTCTCGAAAAGAATACCGGGAAGCAGATCTGGAAAGTCGAACGAACAAGTGATGGCCGGGCCGAATGCGAACACTCTTATGCTTCGGCGATGATCTGGCAAAACGGCAAAGATGCTGTTCTCATTAGCCATGGCAACGATTATGCCATTGGCCACGATTTGAAAGATGGTAAAGAACTCTGGCGCGTTGGCGATTTGAACCCCAAAAAAGGTTACAATCCCACTCTGCGTTTTGTCTCAACCCCTCTGGCTACTAGCGAACTCATTATCATCCCCACCGCGAAAAACGGCCCTGTTGTTGCTCTCGATCCTTCGGCACGTGGTAAGATTGGGATCGGTTCCAAATTCGAAAAATGGCGTATAGCACACGGCACCCCGGATGTCCCCTGCCCATTGCTTTATAATGGCCTGGTTTATCTCTGTAAAGAAAATGGCAATCTTCTCTGTTTAGATGCGAAGACAGGCCAGCTCTATTACGATCAACGCACTCATGGAGGGCGCTATCGCGCTTCCCCCGTCCTCGCCGATGGGAAAATCTTCTTGACGTGCCGCGATGGTACCATTACGGTAGTTAAACCTGGCAAAGAGTTCGAACGCTTAGCGGAGAACCGCCTTAACGATGATTTTACCGCGTCTCCCGCTTTTGCCAATGGACAAATGATCCTCCATGGTTTCAAAAAACTGTACGCCATTGGCTACAAAAAACAATAACCCCGCGGATAGTTTGAAGTAAAATCAGGGGGTGTCAACCCCCTGATTCTGTTTTCGGGGAGAGACGAAACAGGGATTAAGTCATTTTACGGTGTTCGTTGGCAAGGCGAGCCGGGGGGGTGTCAACCCCCTGGTTCTGTTTTCGGGGAGAGTCGATTCAGGGTTCAAGTCGTTTTATGGTGTTCGTTGGCAAGGCGAGCAGGGGGTGTCAACCCCCTGCTTCTGTTTACTTTCGATACTCAGCAATTCGACTACCGACAATTCCTTTGGGAGTAAGGCGATATACCCCTTCGATCTCAAGGCGTCCTGGAGCAGCTGAACGGCTCCGACCTCCGGGGAGATTCTTCTCCCCCCTCAGCATCCAAAACAGCTCAAGCCCGTTGTCGTTCAAGTACTTTTTCAACAGGTCTGCACGCACCAAGAGTGCCGAGGGGCCGCTCTCATCAATCGACGGGTCGAAGGCAGCTAACTTGCCTTGTTGGTCGATGAATGTGCCTTCGACACCGCTCCACCGCAGAGCCATCCCTTCCACCAACTCTTGGGTTGGGATGCTAAATAGTAAACTGTCGTCAAGAGAGCGATCGGCCCCTTGGGATTCTTGGCTGTATGCAATGGCCGTCAATAAAACCTCATACGACATATCTTTGAGACCGACCTCCTGCCACTCAGTCCCCTCTTTAGACTTCCACGCCTTGTACTCGGGTGACCAGTAGAATTCGCCATGGGCCACGTCCCGTACTACAAAAGGGTTGGGCATCCAGGAGTTTTTTAAGAGCTGACGCTTGGCCCCTCGGAAGAAAGAATCAGCTTGGTTCTTCTTCACCAGATAACTTCGGAGTTGGTACCAAAGTCTGCGTCGGGGCAAATCGTAGTTTTTGCACCCAAGGCTGGATGGTTGCATCCAGACGACATCAGTATCGAGGACGTACCAACTGTCCGAGCGATCCTGGCGAGAGACGGAAAGCATCGCCTTCGGACATGGCAGATCATCTTTCGACTCGATCCAGGTAGCATCATCTAACTCCCTCTGCCAGTCGGTAACTGCAACCGGAGACCACCAGCAGAGACTGTGACCATCTGCAGAATTCTCGTTCTTAGTACTCCGGATGACAACCGATGGGTCAACGTCATCGCGACTACCGGACTCAAGATCCCAAAATCCACGGCAAACC
Organism: Planctomycetota bacterium; assembly: GCA_021809185.1. Taxonomy (GTDB): domain Bacteria; phylum Planctomycetota; class Planctomycetia; order Gemmatales; family Gemmataceae; genus JAKBAI01. The sequence goes on along the minus strand of JAKBAI010000018.1, from coordinate 38,217 downwards.
ACCAGCAGTTCCTGTTTGGTGCCATGCCTTTTTCTAACGTGGTAGTTGTCGGCGAGCCTGGCCAACAGCTCTCGATAGGCAATCCACAGATACTTTTCCCCGGTCGGGTCTGAAAATGACGGTTTTGATGGCCCTATCAGGTCGTGAGTGGGGTCAATCCCAATAATGTCATCGTCGAACCAGCCAAATCGCTCATGAGTCCAGCCGAATTCCAGCACCCGTTGGACCAGCCATCGTGTGGCCTCATCAATGTCGATCGGAGTGCCCTCTTTATACCTCATTGGATGCTCCACATAGGGCTTGATGAACTCCTGGAACTTTTTGAGCAAGTTTTCCTTCCCGTGCAAGCTCTGCAGGAAATCAGCTTCCGCTGTATGCACCATCTCTTCAATTTGCTGGTCTGTGCAGTCTTGCCCTTGGGCTGCTCTCTCTTCGAGCGATAGCTGACGGATGTCTTCTGCTTCCTGGAACGCATCTATATAGATGTCGAATAACTTCCTCTGCCGTTGCGAGAGGTGGCTCAGGAACTCCTCATACGGAGCATTTGAAGTTTTAGGTGTACTTTTTTTAACATGAACTTTTGTCCATTCGTTGAAGGGATAGTGGCCTATTACGTATCTTTTGCCGAACTTGGAATAGTGTCGGTCAGTGGCCAACAAATGGATTATCTTTCTTGACTGCTCCTTCTCTGGGTCTACCACTCGATGCTTCCCTTTTTTCTGGTTCTTCTTGGTCGAAGATATTCGCAGCTCCGGGCACTTACTGCCATACGGCGGGTAGGCTTTCGGATGTGCGTTAGGTAATACTGCCTTGCAGTGGCGAGCGACGTCGATCACGCCCCGGCCGTAATCACGGGTGAGCAGGTTCGGCTGGAAGCCGTTTTTGCCGAACACCACATCAGCCACCATTTCGGCCAACTCCTTCAAACCGGCGATCTTGCTAGCACGCAACGCACACCCGTAGGCAACCGCGACAAGTCGTTCACTTACGTATGGATCGTTTACTTCCCGAAAACGGTGAATGAGTTTGGTGAGCACCAGTAGCCGATTGTCGAACAGACGAACAAGGGCTTTCGTTGCTCGGTCCCGCACGATGGGGCTCATCGAGGACAGAAACCACGTGAGAGGGATACCTGTTAGGAGGACCACCTCTTCGCTGACAGCGGACTTGTCCGTGTCCTCCCAGGCCCAGTCTATCAGACGATTCACTGCACGGTTCTTCTCCCCATCCCTTGAGATAAAAACCGACCACCACGAATCCCGCTCGGGCATTGGGCTTTTAAGCAGATGTTCGTGCAGATAGTCCGCGTTGAGCGGGTGGTTCGGTATAGGAGCAACGGCCAGTAGTGAATTGAGAACCTCAGCTTGGAGGTGAGGGAACTTTCTGAGCGAGTCAAGGTACTCGAACATTGCCTTAGGAAAGGAACTCGCGTCTCTCCAAACCAAGCTACGAAGGAACGCCAACTGAGTCGACTCTTGCTGCTTCAGTTCGGGAACTAGGTCGACCAACTCCAGTTTGAACCGTTCGGGAAGTTGAATTGAGAGGGCTTCTTTCAGGCCAGCGTACTCCGACGATTCCGCTTTCCCGCGAAGCATCTTCCCTAGCGAGGTCCGAGGTCCGAATGCCTTTTTGAGGGAGTCTTTATTCTTATCCAGATAGTGCGTCGCAAGTAGATGATCGGCAAACCGCTCGTAAGTGAAGTGAACGACTTCCTGGACTTCGCTGCCGATGGGCAAGCGGCTTTCGGAGAATAAATCCTCGGCAACGAGTTTGCATAACAAGCTGCGAGGGTACTCGTTGGGTGGGGTCGGGCACAGTTGGTTCAGTTTAGTCTTAACCTGCGCCCTTGGCAGATTGTAGTTCCCTGATTCGGCTATAAGGGCCGCGATCTCATCCGCAGCTTTATGGCCCAAGTTATCTTTTGGGTCGAAGCCCTTTTCCGAAAGCCGATCGTTAACGGCATCGAGGAATGCGTTTAGCAACGCGGTGATGCCCCGGATGCCAGGCGGCATCTGAGTGAACTCCTTCCGCTTCGGGTTCACTGTCTTGCAGTATAGCATCAGATACAGAGGGTTTGAGAACTCAGGGACGAGAAGCGGGCCAGTGGCTTGGATTTTAAAGTAAGAGAAGAACCGTTGGACCGCTTTGTGCTCTTGCTCTTGGAACCCATTGTGGATCACCCGAGTCAAACGCTGCTCGGACACGAGTTTTTTCGGGATTACCATATTTTCGTAATAGTAGTCGCGGACGCTCAATGCGATCCCAAGCCATGGGTGTTGGTATATTTGAGGGAGCATGCCCGCGAGATGCTTTTCCCACAAGCTTCGACCTTCGCCCTCGTTGAGGGCATCGATCAAGATCAGGACGCGGGAATTGTAGTCTTGGCCAGCGGCTTCGAGAGCACCCAGAAACTCGGCTGTTGTACAGTTCAACCCAAGAAGCGAAATGATCTGCGAAAACGGGTCGGCATCCCTGAAATGTGAGCCGTGAAACAACAGTCTGGGCCAACCTGCCTTCAAATCGCGGGAGGCAACGTCACACAGTAGATGTGTCTTACCCTGTCCAGCTTCGCCAACAAGCAACAACCCGGGTTGATTAGCGAGCATCGCTTCTTCGACGCTGCAGAACTTGAGAAGATCCGAGGAGGCGCGCTCGGCATAGTCGATGCGATTCATAAAGGGTAAGAGGATCATTCGGTGGTATTCGTCTAGCTCACCGCTTTTCTGTTGCTTGGCCAAACTATGCTCGCTGGCCATCCGCTGCACAGTGTCTCTCAAGTTATTGATCTGCTTGAGAATCTTCTGCAACAGGTCTTCGAGTTGGTTCCAGGGGATCGGTCGAACGGATGTGTACGTATCGACATCGAGTGGTAGCAGAACGTTATCGAGGAGATTGAATACAACTTCTACACTCCCTCGCATTTCGTTTTGAATGTGATCGATCTTTGCAGAGATTTTATCGAAGACAATATCTGGCAGCTCTTGCAGGGATTTTTTAATGGTAGTGATCTCGTTGCGGATGGCTTCGCGAGAGAGCCTGCTGACTTCCTCTCGCATCGATTGATACAGATCTCCCACCCGTTTGTGAAATTCCGGCGTGCGGCCCAAGGCCTCGAATGATTTCGAGATAGGTAATTCAACGTTCAATTCCGGAGTGTAGCGATCCCCAGCGTTCGCAATCGACTCCTCAAGCTTGTTAGAAAACCACTCTTGGGTAAACTCCTCGCTCTCAAACCAGAACCAGAATCGCCCACGGTTCTTCTTGAGGCTTAGTAGCTTGGTCAATTCGTGGTTGCCCCAGAATTCGAACTCGACCGATCGATTTTTGTCCTTAGCCCTAGCCAACTTCTTCCACTTCGCCACTCGCTCGTCCCATCTGTCTAAGGATGACTTGTGCCCGGTCACTCTGGCGTCGGGTCGATCGAACGGCATGCAGATAATGTACTTCGTTATTCGTGGGTGTTGCTTCAGAGCAGTTTTAACCGAATCATCGACCTGTTTCCATTGGTGTGCGTTCGGAGTGGACAGGAAGTACTTCGCCTGCCAAGCGTGCTCATCGCCGTTGGGTAATATCCAGAAACACTCTACACCAGCATCGGGCGTGCCTTTTCGGATGAACCGTGCCCCCTCAGCTGGCGATTCACCGGCAGCGAGCTGGCAACAGAGCTCCTCGAACGCGTCTTGCATTGAATCGACCCTCACGCGGAGGTTTGCCCAGTTGATTACCATGGTGGTTATTCCCTGATTTTATATCGCAGTCGTGGGTGTTGTCTCTACCGTGTCAACAGCTCCAACCGCTTCTTCCTCGCCCTACAATTGAGCATCCAGCAACCGAGTAGGCGGTAGAACTCGGGCCGTGATTGTCTTCCTTGATCTGTCACCGTTCGTTGACGATTACGTATTTGATGCAGTAGTCCGGGGCCTTCACCAGGTCAAGCTTGAGCTGACTATTCCCCTTTTTCTTTCAGCTTACCCACCCTGTTTGATCATCTTCTAAGATAACCATTTTATATAGGCAGTCATGCTCCGCATAGTGATAGGATGCAGTAAATACCTCAGCTTAGCTCCTGTCTTCCTCATTTGAGGCTACTGATTCTACAAATAGTCTTAAATACTCACGAGCGGAACGAAATTTTTCAACAGCTTGTTTGAATAGTTCGATCTCATCCGGAGATTTCCTAGCTCTTCTTGCAATTTACGAGCTTCGACATAAGCCTTGTTGGCAGCAGTACCAAACTCGTGGAGAACGGAAGCATCCGTAGGAGTTTTCATTGACTTTATTCCCCTATATCTTGGGCACGCTTGACCTCGTCGAGTGTCTTTCCGTCCTTGTTCTTCCAGTCGACCCAGCCGTTTGAGGACCGACCTAAGATGGTAGTTGCGGCACCGCTCGGAGTGTTGAAGAGATAATCCTGAGTGAACCGCAGCTGACCATCTTCCATTACGAGAATGCCACTGTCCGATAACTTTTTCCGGATTGCTGGAACTTTGTCAAGAGCCGAAGGAACAACCTCTATCCGGGCGATGGCTCCCGCTCGGACGACGAAACCATCCTCGACTAGCTCACCAACCGCTTCGGTATCTTTGCCCTTTAGGAAAAACTGCTCGGCAGCGTTGTTCTTAAAGATCGGCTCGAATACCGGGTAGCCTAGCGTTGCCAGGAGTGTTGTGAGTGTGTCGAAGGCATCGAGGAGATCGGCTTCCATCGGCTCTGGCACGAATGGCTTAGACGGAATCTGTTCGTTGTTGAGAGTGTACCGACCGATTTCCTGGGCCTTCTTGATGCCATACCATTCCAGGTATCGAATGTGCGCTTGCGTGAAGCTATTCGTCTTGGAAATCACCAGAATGGCAGTCTGCCAGAAATCCTTGTTGCTATTGTGAGAATCGATTCTCTTTCGTACATCTTCGGTTTGGCCGACATAGACAATGGGTTTGGCAGCTTCTTCGGAGTCTCCGAATAAGAAGTAAACCGAGAGGTGATCGAGTTCAGGGCGAGTCTTCGCAGTAGAAAGGTCGCTGCGTGGAATTAGCACTGCCTGGACGATGCGCGTCGTCAGTTCAGCGATCCGGATTCCCCTAGGCTCACCCGTAGGCAGGAAGATTTGCAGCGTCTTCGCATGTGGATTAGCCATTATCGTTCAACTTAGCTTTCTTTGTATTTACGAAAAGCTCCTATTACACGATGTAAATAACAGCAGATACTAGTTAGCTTCTAATCGCTTAACTAGTATCTATCTACTACATCGTTCAACGGAGCTTTCTTTGTGGCTAGTAATATAGCCACTATCAGCTACTATTAGCTTCTACTTTTACTACACGTTATAGGTGCTACTTGCGGTTGTGCCCCCGTGTCCCGTCCAGTTGGTATGATGGAATTCGCCGCGAGGCCGATCGGTTCGCTCGTAAGTATGTGCCCCGAAGTAATCCCGTTGAGCTTGCAACAGATTGGCCGGTAGAGATTCACAGCGGTATGAATCGAAGAACGATAGAGCGGTACTGAACGCAGGAACGGGAATACCGGCCTGAACCGCAGCGGCGACCGTTTCGCGCCAGCCTGCCTGAGATTTTGTGATTTGATCTTTAAAGTAAGGATCTAAAATGAGATTACTCAATTCAGGATTTTTATCGAATGCTTCTTTGATTTTACCCAAAAATTGGCTACGGATAATACATCCGCCACGCCACATCAAAGCGATTCCCCCATAATTGAGATTCCAATTGTTATTCTTTGCAGCAGCTCGGAGTTGCATATAGCCCTGTGCGTAGCTAATCATTTTCGAAGCATAAAGAGCATCGTGAATCGATTGAATAAATTTTTTCTTATCAGAGGTGTTGATCTTCATGGTACCGCCCCCCAAAGCTTTAGCGGCAATCACCCGTTCCGACTTCAGAGAAGAGACACAGCGAGCGTAAACCGCTTCGGCGATTAGAGTAATCGGGATTCCCAGATCCATGGAGTCTTCGACCGTCCATTTACCGGTCCCTTTTTGACCAGCGGCATCTAAAATATGATCGACCAATGGGGTACCATCGGTATCTTTGAAGGCGAGAATATTGCTAGTGATTTCAATCAGATAAGAGTCGAGAACGCCGCGATTCCACTCTTTGAAGATAGCCGATATTTCATCGGCAGAGAGACCAAGACCAGTTCTCATCAGATGATAGGCTTCGCAAATGAGCTGCATATCGCCGTATTCGATTCCGTTATGGACCATCTTTACATAATGCCCAGCCCCGCCTTCACCAACCCAATCACAACACGGGATGCCCCCTTCGACCTTAGCAGCGGAACTCTGGAAAATATTCTTGATATGCGGCCATGCGGCAGGATTGCCCCCCGGCATTAGACTGGGACCATGTCGTGCCCCTTCTTCCCCCCCCGAAATACCAGATCCAACGAAGACAAACCCTTTTTCTGTTATTTCTTTTACGCGCCGATTGGTATCCTGATACAGGGAATTTCCACCATCGATCAGAATATCCCCCGGTTCTAGATAGGGGATAATTTCCTGAATCATCTCATCAACCGCGTGCCCCGCCTTGACGAGCATCATGATCCGGCGCGGACGTTTTAATAATTTGCACATCTCTGCAATCGAGTGCGCGCCGATTACCTTAGTCCCCTTGGCTTCTTTACTTAAGAACTCGTCCACTTTCGAAACGGTTCGATTAAAGGCAACTACCGTAAACCCGTGGTCATTCATATTCAAAATGAAATTTTGACCCATTACAGCTAACCCGATAAGCGCGATATCCCCTTGTGCTTCCATAATTATTAATCCAAATGAGTTTTTGCAAATCGATGAATTGACTCCATTGATCAATTCTTATTCGTGACCATTTTAAGATTTTTAATTCGTTTGGCCATTACCTTACATGATCAAAGAAGCAATTTTACTGGATTGCCGGTTCGTATGACCGGAAATTTCGATCTCGAATGGTAAAAATCGCTGTTTTTTTGGGCTTTGAGTTGATTTTTTGATCAAGTCTAATTCAAAAAATGGCTCTTTTCCATGGGCGAATCGTATCATCTTTTATCTCTAAAGGGATTCCAAAGCGGGGTTCCTTTCTTGGTGGACAATCATGCCTTAATCCGTATCTTGATAGTAGATGCGCTGGATTCAATCGTAGATTTAGAAGATCGTTTTTTGATAGGATGAAGATCGTTTATTTCAAAAATCTTTCTCCTACCCTGAAAAGTATCTGGTAAAAGGATTTCATAAGTTAAGAATATTCCATAAAACAGGATTATTAGGAACGACAAAATTTTCAGAAATGATATGCGAAGAGATTAGAGGCGTTAGTTGCGAATATTCTAAAAAATATCATCAGTCCGAATCTGTTTCGGGTAAGATATTTCGATGAATGTTTTCATAAAATAGTTATGGAAAGACCACGATTCTAGCCCGCCTTTAACAAAATGGAAGATCAACCTAGAGCTAAAAAATTAAAATCACGAAAATAGATAATCAGAATCAAATGAGCTGAAACAAACCATTAAAAATGCTCGCCCAGAAAAAAATGCTGATAAATAAGCTGAAGAATAACCCGCAAGCGAAAAGCGGTACCGAGATAAAACCGCGTTAAAGGAAAAAGTAACAAGATAAAATAAGCGGATAAAGTAAGAGGAAAAGTAAGAGGAAAAAGTAAGGATTATTTGAAGAAAATATCTAATAAGAGCCAAAATAACCAAAAGAGCCAAGAGAAGAGATATAACTAGCAATAATCGAAAAGTTGAAGGAAATCGTAAAGCAAGAAGAGGAATCAGATTAGTTGATCTGAGAATCTTCAAACGATTAGTTGATAAATCAACATTTCTTGAACTTTTCCAGGGAGTATGAACGATGCTCGCAGCAGCGAAAAGTGGAACCGTGCCATTATCTAATTCATCAGCCAATCCATTATCTAATTCAGGAACCAATAATGGGAAGATAATGCCAGCAACTTCTGGAGATACCGATCCTAGTGAAACCCAAGAATGGCTGGAGTCTCTTGCGGCAGTACTCCGCTTCCAGGGACCAGAACGAGCGCAATACATTCTGGAATCGCTGTTGAATCAAGCGGAGAGTGCGGGAATAAAGATTGCCAAGAACGATATTCATACTCCGTATGTCAATACGATACCGGTTCAGGATCAGCTCGCGTATCCGGGGGATCGAGAGTTAGAAAGGAAGATCAAAAGCGCGATTCGTTGGAATGCCATGGCCATGGTCCATCGGGCCAATCGCACCACGAACGTAGGCGGCCACATCGCAACCTATGCTTCGGCAGCGACATTATACGAAGTAGGTTTCAATCATTTTTTTCGCGGTAGAACCGATAGTCACCCTGGGGATATTGTGTATTTTCAAGGGCATGCCAGTCCGGGGATGTATGCTCGGGCCTATGTCGAAGAGCGGTTGACGGAAAATCAATTAAGCAATTTTCGCCAAGAACTACAACCGGGTGGGGGGTTGAGCAGTTATCCGCACCCGTGGCTCATGCCGAATTTCTGGCAATATCCTACGGTAAGTATGGGGTTAGGGCCGATCATGTCGATCTACCAAGCCCGCTATCACCGCTATCTGCATAACCGCAATGCTATTCCGCAACAAGCCGATAGTCGCATCTGGGCCTTTTTGGGGGATGGCGAATGCGATGAACCAGAAAGCTTGGGTTGCATCTCTTTGGCTGGCCGAGAAAAACTGAATAACTTGATCTGGGTAATCAACTGTAATCTGCAAAGGCTAGATGGTCCGGTGCGTGGTAATGGCAAAATCATCCAGGAGTTAGAAGGGATCTTCCGCGGGGCCAACTGGAACGTTATCAAAGTGATCTGGGGCAGTTCGTGGGACGATTTATTAGCTGCGGATAAGAATCATCTCCTCTCGAAACGGATGATGGAAGTAGTCGATGGGGAGTATCAAGACTATGTCGGTCGGAGCATGTTGAAACCGGAAGAAAGACGAACATCGGTTCCGGTTCCGACCAAAGAAATCGATCGTCGGCGCGGGGCATTTATCCGGGAACATTTCTTTAATAGCCCGGAACTAAAAGCGCTGGTCCAGCATCTCTCGGATGAGCAGATTGCCAAATTAGCGCGCGGGGGCCACGATCCCGTGAAGGTGTATAACGCCTATGCCACTGCGGTTGCCAGCAAAGATCGACCGACGGTCATCTTAGCCAAGACGGTCAAAGGATACGGGATGGAAGGGATTGGCGGTGAAGGGGCCAATACCGCCCACCAGCAGAAGAAGATAGTCGCTCGAGTCGGAGTCGATCCTAATATCGCCCCCGAAGAAGCAGCGAAGATGCAAGAGTTATTAGGTTTAAAAGAGTTCCGTGATCGCTTCCAGATTCCAATCCCCGACGCCCAAGTTGGGGATTGTCCATTTTACCGCCCGCCGAGTGATAGTCCGGAGGGCCGATATCTCCATGAACGGCGCCAATCCCTCGGCGGCTATCAGCCGATGCGCTCTACCCATTTTGTCCCGTGCCAACCCCCGGACCACCGCCTCTTCGAATCTCTTTACATGGGGACAGTTCAAGGGAAACCGCAATCGACCACACTCGCTTGGGTTACGCTGATGACCCAATTGTGCAAAGATCCACATATCGGCAAATTGCTGGTACCGATCGTTCCCGATGAAGGGCAGACCTTCGGTATGCCGCCCATGTACAAGCAATTCGGGATCTATTCCAGTGTTGGTCAAAAGTATGTCCCGGTTGATAAAGGGACTCAGACCGAATACCGCGAAGATTCTCAGGGTCAGATTTTCCAGGAAGGGATCAACGAAGCGGGGAGCATGTCGACCTTTATCGCGGCAGGTACCGCTTACAGTACTTACGGAGTCAACACCATACCGTTCTATGTCTATTACGCTATGTTCGGTTTCCAGCGTGTCGGTGATCTGATCTGGGCCGCTGCGGATAGTCGCTGCCGCGGGTTTTTGCTGGGCGCTACCGCGGGCCGAACTACCATTAACGGCGAAGGATTGCAACATGAAGATGGTCACAGTCCTCTGGTGGCGATGAGTATCCCTACCTGCCGTGTTTACGATCCGGCCTTCGCCTATGAATTGGCGGTGATCATCGAGGATGGTATCCATCAGATGTATGTCGATAATCATGATTGCTTCTATTATTTAACCATCTATAACGAAGCCTATGAAATGCCGGCCATGCCAAAAGAGGATGTTCGCGATGGCATTCTCCGCGGTCTCTATTCTCTGAAAACGGTCAAGGCGGGCAGCGGGGATTTAGAAGTTCAGCTTATTGGTAGCGGGGTCATTCTCAACGAAGTTTTGCGTGCTCAGAAAATCCTTGCCGAAAAATATCAGGTCACTTCAACCGTATTTAGTGCCACGAGCTATCAACAGCTTCGACTGAACGCGATTGAGATTGAACGCCACAACCGTTTGCACCCTACGGAAACACCCCAATTAAACTATCTGGATATTATTTTGGGACAAACACGTGGACCCATTATCGCCAGCAGTGACTATATGCGTGCCGTTCCCGAAACGATTGCCCCTTATCTCAATGGCCGTCTACTCGCTCTCGGAACGGATGGGTTCGGCCGAAGCGAAACACGTAAAGAACTACGCCGATTCTTTGAAGTGGATGCCGAATCGATCGTGGTTGCCGCCCTCACCGGATTAGCTAAAGAAAAGAAAGTTTCTGAGGCAGTCATCCAAAAAGCGATTCATGATCTAGGAATAAATCCTGATCGGCCACACCCCTGGAAAGTCTAAATAGGGTAATCGATTCCGCTATGTCGTCAGGCGGAATTCGTAACCAAAATACTTTATCATCGAGAAAAATATAGCTTGGACCATCTGAAGGAAAATACCTGCTCTAAATTGACTAATAACCTTCAAACAGGAACGATAGTCAATATCTCGATGATCCAGAATCATCGGCAGGTCTTTTTCTAGTAGTTGAATGTTCTAAAAATATCGCCTAAAAATATAGACTAAAGAATATAGACTAAAGAATATAGACTAAAGATATAGACAAATGAACTTTTGGAAATATAGCCAAGCTCTGAGCAAGCTCGAATGAAATCCCAGTCCTGTTACGACAACGATAATCGGACTATAATCTGATTCAGTAACAACAAATTTACTGGATGAAGAAGAGCATAAAGAAGACCAAAAAGAATCAAAAAAGATATAAGTGCATCAAACTAGAAGAAGAGTATTTTTGAGCAAAAAGGAATCCGCATGGATATTGAATTACCCGAGTTAGCCGAGGGGGTCACCGCTGCAACCGTTGTTCGAATTTGTGTTCAAGTTGGGGAGAAGGTGAGTTCCGGCCAAACCTTGATTGAAGTCGAGACCGATAAATCTACAATGCCGGTTCCTGCTCCAGAAGAGGGGATTGTTGGAGAAATTTGCGTTAAAACCGGCCAGAAAATTCTTCTCGGCACTATTATTGTCCGCTATCAGACTTCAGGATCAGCTTCGGCATCAAGTTCGGGGTCAGCTCCTATTCAACCTAGCAACAACCATTCGATGCCAGCACCTGTTCCTAATAATGTTGCCGTTAATACTCCGGCCCCAACCACGGTTGAAACTTCGGCACTTCAAGATATTTTACTTCCCGAATTGGGCGAAGGTATCAACTCCGGTACGGTGGTGAGTATTGCGGTACAAGTTGGGACTGAAGTTACCGTAGATCAAGAATTTCTCAGCTTAGAAACCGATAAAGCAGCGATGCCAGTACCCTGTTCGGTTGCAGGGAAAGTAGAGTCGATTAACGTTCAGGTCGGTCAAAAAATATTGATCGGTTCGATCATCGGTAAAATCCGTGTTTCTTCTTCAACTTCCGCAAACAAGACTTCAACGATCAGCTCTCCTAGTAATCCTACTAGTATTCAACCCGCAGCAGTTCTCCCCAATAGCAGCACTGCCGATCGCAGCGCTGATTCTGATCCTAGCTTAGCGAATACTCGACTACCCGAACTGGCTCGAACTAGTAATACTCTAAGCAATACCGCAATTAACGTTTCTGCACCGAACTCGGCAAAAAGCCGAGCGAAAGATTCCGCAGCAAATATTCTGGTACCCGCAGGCCCTGCCACGCGGAGATATGCGCGCGAAATGGGCGTCGACCTTGCGGACGTGATGGGTAGCGCTCGCGGTGGCCGTGTAACCGTCGATGACGTTAAAAATTACATACGCAATCGTATGACTAGCCCAGCAACACCGGCTAGCCCTTCGAGCACCACTTCTAGCACATTTTCTACCACGACATCTACCCCCGTTCCTAGCTTACCCGACTTTTCTAAATGGGGGCCGGTCGAAATTAAAGAGGCTTCGAATTTGCGCCAAGCAGTCGCTCGTAATCTAACCCTAGCTTGGACGGTTGCCCCGATGGTAACTCAATTCGATCAGGCCGATATTACGGAACTCGAAGCGGGGCGAAAACGGATTGCCGAAGGATTGCCCAAAGGATCGCCCAAAATTACCATGACGGTCCTTGCCATTAAAGCAGTGGTTGCCGCGCTTAAAGATTTCCCTAACTTCAATACCGCTTATGACGCAGCCAATGGCAAGGTTATCTATAAACAGTACTATCATATTGGTATTGCGGTTGATACCGAGCGGGGACTAGTTGTGCCTGTGGTTCGCGATGCCGATAAGAAAAGTATCCGTGAGCTGGCCAAATCGATTACTGATTTCGCGGAAAAAGCTCGCCAAGGGAAATTGACCATCGATGAAATGCGCGGCGGAACCTTCACCATCACCAATCTGGGCGGGATTGGCGGCACCGCTTTTACCCCCATTATCAATTATCCTGAAGTCGCTATTTTAGGTCTATCGCGATCGTCCTTCCAACCTGCGATTCGAGAAGGGAAAGTCGAACCTCGATTGATGCTGCCTATCTCTCTTACCTATGATCATCGGATTATCGATGGAGCCGATGGTGCACGCTTTACCAATCGATTGGTGCAGCTCTTTTCTGACCCTCTGCGCTTATTAATGGAAAGCTAACGAATGATATTCAATCGATCATTTGCTTTCCATCCGCCCACAACATAAACCCGGTTTTCGAACCAACACTTATTTGGCGCTAGGACAGGTCACTCTATTTTTAACGCAACCTTAACAAAGATTGATACAGCAAGAAACGAAAGAATTTAGAAACGCTTCGAGCACACGGATAATATAAGCAAAACTTAGCAGAAATACGGAAACTAGAATAAAAGGATCAAAAATAGAACCAATCGATGAAAATTCGAAGTGTAGGCGAAGATCTTAACGATCTAAAATCAAAAGAAAGAGAAGCAATGAATGGCAGATATTAAAGAAACTCCCTTATTAGTAATTGGTGGTGGTCCTGGAGGTTATCCCGCAGCTTTTGCCGCAGCAGATCATGGCATCTCCTCGGTACTGGTCGACATGGATCCACGGTTAGGTGGCGTTTGCTTGAACCGAGGCTGTATACCTTCGAAAGCCCTATTGCACATCGCGAAGCTAATCGAAGAGACACGCGAAGCAAGTCATATGGGGGTAAAATTTAGCGATCCGGTAATCAATCTCGACGAACTGCGGCAATTCGTGCAGCAAAAAGTAGTGGGGAAATTAACTGGGGGTATTCAACAGCTCGCACGAGCTAGGGGTGTTGAAACCATTCGCGGGAAAGCGATCTTCGAAGATCCGCATACGGTTCGAGTCGAACCAGTTGTCGAAGGGGATACACCCAAACGGATCCGCTTTCAGAACGCGATTATAGCAACCGGTTCTTCTCCGGTAATGCCACGCCCATTTATGCTCAACGATCCACGGATTATGGACTCGACCGGTGCCCTGCTTCTGCCCGATGTCCCCAAACGGATGCTGATTATCGGCGGGGGCTATATCGGCTTAGAAATTGGCACCGTCTATGCTGCATTGGGGACAAAAATCGTCGTGGTGGAATTGCTGGATGGGCTGCTACCGCTCGCAGACCGCGATCTAGTCAAACCTTTAGAAGATCGATTACGAAAACGGTTCGAAGCGATTTATCTAAATACCAAAGTCGCATCGTTGACTCCGCAAGCGGATGGAATCCTAGCGAACTTAGAAGGGAAAGATGTCCCAGCTTCTTCCCTGTTTGATCGAGTTTTGATCTCCGTAGGTCGCCGGCCAAATAGTAACGGATTGGGCTTGGAAGCAGTGGGGATCACCGTCAACGAACGGGGTTTTATCCCTGTCGATCTGCAAAGACGTACTCAAGTTCCCCATATTCTAGCCATTGGAGATGTTTCGGGGGAACCGGGACTGGCTCATAAAGCGACAGCAGAAGCCAAAGTTGCCGTGGAAACAATCCTCGGCGAACCGAGTGAATTCTCCCCCCGCGCTATTCCCGCTGTCGTCTTTACAGATCCGGAATTAGCTTGGTGCGGGGCGACCGAACGTGAACTCAAAGAGCAAAACGTCCCATTTGATCGTATGGATTTCCCCTGGGCCGCTTCTGGCCGTGCTACCACACTGGCTCGAAACGAAGGGAAAACGAAGATTATGTTCGATCCTCAAAGTGGGCGAATCTTGGGCGTTGGGATTGTTGGAGTCAATGCAGGCGAAATGATTGCCGAAGGAGTTTTGGCGATGGAAGTAGGTGCGGTTGCACGCGATCTCGCGGAAACCATTCATCCCCATCCAACCCTATCCGAAACAATCATGGAAGCTTCGGAACTAGCTCTCGGCGGTGCAACTCATATCTTCAAACCGAAATCAGCAAAACGGTAACGAGAACTAATCGAAATCATAAAGCAAGCGGGGGCGTAAGCGCCCCCTATTTTAATTTCAAGTCAATCTAATTTCAAATCAACTCCCCTTAGACAACAACACTTTGATACCTAAGAGATAATTCTCCTTCAAGGCTATCTGAACATCGATCTCGGAATTCGATAGGTGATCATCGGTTCATCCAAGATCTACAATAGGTCTACTTACTCCAGCTCTAATTACTCCGCCGATTCAACTGCGAGCTGAACATCGTAGTGCAATCGTTTGCGGTATAGGAATTCATCTTCATCGCGCCAGCGTAGAGTTGCAACCCCCTGAACACTCTCATCGGAAACAAGCGAGAGAATAGCAGCTTCGATCACCATGACATAATTTCGACCATAAAATCGGCTCTCGGTAAACGGTCGATAGAGGTTTGGTAAATGAGCAAATACCGATTTGATCATCTCTTGATGGCTTTGCTTACCGCTTTTAGTTAAAGCCTGGAGATAAACACAGCATAGTTTGGTGTATTCCGGATACTTATTTGATTTCCTTAAACTATCAGTATCAAAAATCAGTTTCGTCGCTTCTTCGATATACGGATCGGCTTTGTTTGCTTGGCCCAGATAGGACCAACCACTCGCAAGATGAAGAAGAGCGGTTACAAAATCGTACCAGATCAGAGCATGTTTTTTTCGCAAAACTTCTAGCAAACGATCGCTGTTACTTTCCAGGTTTTCCTTATCTCTTTTGGCTTTTTCTCTCCTCTCTTCGCGATTCGCAGGGGTAATCGATGGACTCGATGGTTTTCTGTCGAATAAAATATCGTGGAAATAAGTTAAAATCGTATCCAATAGATCGATCATGCCGAATTTTTGTAAGATACGAACACAAGTGGACGCCATTTGATTGATGAGTTGAATCGCTTTCGCTATTGGAAATTTTTCCAGCATGTTAAATAAAATGTGGATCATTTTTTCGATCAAATCCGAACGATTCAGATGACCAGCAACTAGAATACTGCGATCGATCAATAAAGCAATCGAGTCGATTGTCGAAGGATCTACATAGTAGTTTAGTTTCGTAATGAGATTGATTGATTGATCCAGTAACAAATACGTAAGCTTTCCCTCTAGTACCTTATTCTTGCCTTTGACCTCCAAGTCGCTCAACCGAACGGAGAGGGGTAATGCGTAACTAAGAAACCACGATTCCTGGAATATATTACTTTCTTGATCGATCTTTTTCTTCAAATGAATGATCTGATTGTATAAAGATTCCCCCTTCAAATTAGGTAACTCGGTAATCTTGGAAAGAAGGGGTAAAATTTTCGATTCCGTCCCGCTACGGATCGATCGGTATGGATCGAAGCGATCCATCGGTTCGATAATCAGCGAAATCGCGCGCAAGCGATTACAGCTATATTTGACATTATCTGAGAGCAACGTCTCTAACTCTAAAACGGTCTGGTCGATTGGGGAGTTACCCGACTCATTTTTAAGCGTTTTCTCAATCCGATTCTGGTAAAGTTGAAAGACAAACTCTTTGAAATCGGTTACTTCTTTGGAATCGATCTCGTTCACCTGGTTCGAGTCGAACCAGAGTTTTGTGATTTCGCTGAGATGCGCTTTGGCGGTATGATGATCTTGAAGTTTGGCAAAAGCATAAGCGAACGTCAATTTGGCCAAACCAATATCGATATGATGAGACAGAAATCGATCAGGATCAAGAGATTTCTCTTTCTGAGTAATCCATTGAATCACTTCGACTTCGGTAGTCCGCAGATACTCGAACAGACTAGAGAGACGACTTTGGGAACGGGTATTGTCATTAAAATTAAAGCGTAAAAAGATCGGTAGATCTAGACTGACATTCAACCCCTCCTCCATCAATTGGTACAGTAACCGATCTCTACTGCGCACCAATAACAGGGGGTCTTTATTGAACTTGCTTAGATAATACCAAAAGAACCAGACAATTCGAATCGGAATAAGTTTTTCATTCTTTTGTATTTGCTCCATGAGAGCAGTTAAGCGTTCGCGGACCTCCGCATATCTCGTTCTATCCAAATAACAGAGCATAACGTAAATTACGAGACACCGGAGTTGCCTCGTCGTAGGATTATCGGTTTTTAAGATCTCGTCGACTTCCGCTGCGGTTATATTATCTCTCTCTTTATCTCCTTCTTTATCTCCTTCTTGTGGGCTTTCCGAACGGCACCAGCGCAACAGTAAATCTTTCGGAATGTCCCGGTGATGCCACAGAGCATTGATAAAGCAAATAGCGGCACTTTCCCGATTTTTAAGAACGGCATAAAGGGATCCAATCGGCTCCCACAGATTTATGCGACCGGGGGCATCGAGCTGGCCCGGTAACTCCATAAACTCTCTCTCCAATTTATCTAATTGCAAACGAGCGTTCGCCTCGTCATTTATTTCATGTTTTTGAGGAGTAAAATTCTCATTCGATTGTTTCTTTTTCCGAATCCCGGCAATCTTTGTCTTTTTTGGATCTTGGTCAGGAACCAGATCATCGAGATCATTTAGCACGGAGCTATCTCGAGAAGATTCCCGGTTCGAATTCCCAGATTTCGATTTTTTTTGGTTATCGGTGCGATTCTCTTTCGTGGACTTGTCTTTGCAAATGAATTCATCAAATTCAAACTGGAAAGAGCTTAGCCAAGGGGTTATGGAATCGGCATCTTTTTGAACAACATAATGAATCCAATCGCGTAGTGGGCGGAACGCTTTTTCTGAAACCGACCGCGGTATAAAGTTCCCATCTTCTAACGGCAATAGAAAGACGATTTTTGATTCATCTTGAACTAGCAAGGAGCGCAGAAAATCGCGCCGAAGTTGTGGTTGAATTCGCTGATTGCAGGGAACAAATAGGTTAGAAATTTTGCTATAGATTCGATAAGGGATCATATCGGGGAAGATTAGTTCTGGAGTCCGATCCTGGGACTGCCGGTACAGCAGTAAAATTTCGCTGATGTTCTCCTTATTTTTGAACAGCACAAAGTTAAATTTATCTAAAATCTGTTCTTGGCAATCTCGAACAAAATGATCAAAAGTGGTTTCTGCTTCTGCCCCAGTAATAAGCCACATTTGAGCTTGGTCATTGGCATTGGCCGCGATCAATCGTAGTGGCACATCGATTTTTTCTGGATCCTGCACATGAGTAGGAGTCTCCTGTGCGGCAATGTGCAATGCCAATATCTGATAAATATCTTCAAAAACTGGCTTGTCGATAGGATACCAATCAGGATACCAAGCGCTCGGTGCGGAAAGCAGAATCATCTGGTTTTTGGCTATCTCCAGCGATTCCCCGTAGGGATATTGGTAACCCCATTGCACCCATAAATGGGGGATCTGTTCGCGAAATGCCGTGACCGTTCCGCCCGAAGGAAAAGGTAATTGATCGATGGCTCTTAATAAGCTATAATAAGGGGGTGAGATCACTTTCAATAAGACTTTTGTTCCATGCTTATCGGTATTGGATAAAAAGTAATAACTTTGCCGATCGTTGCCCAACCGCAATATCTCTCGAACGAATTCAGATAAATCCTCTGCATCGAGATAAAAGAGGATTGCTTCATTATTTGCTGGTTCACTCGAATAGGAATGAGGAAGCAGAGGGATGATTTGCGGCCAGCAAATTACGGTTGTCATTCGATCGATTTCACGATCTTTCTGCCCCTCGGTTAGCTGTCCTTCGGTTAGCTTGGCATCGAGATTCGTGCTATTCTGGTCGTATCGAAAAGTTACCCCCAGCGATTCGAGAGACTTAATCGTTTTTTTGTCCCAATTTTCGTTACAATCGACTCGGATCTGCCCCGACTTGAAGTAAGTTACCGCTGCGGATCGCTGCTGAACTTTTTCAGGGATCGTTCCTGAAGCAAGGGCGAATTTCAACTGATCGAGATCCTTGAAATCAAGTGTGCTCACATCTGTGCTCATTACGATATATAACCTTTGTTCCTTGGGAACTTTTCTTCGGCTTATCCCTGCTTTCGGAGAATATTTTGCAGCGAATTTAAAATTGAATTCGAAGCCAATTCAGTAAATCTTATTCGACCCATCCCCAGATCAAATCGACTCCCTAATAAATTGCATGCTTCTTGCTGGCATATCTTGCTAGCATATCTAAAATATCAGAATGAATCTTGGTACGATCTTCGAATATCGGCGGTATGAACAAGAAAGATTTGCAGATTCGTTCTCATCAGATTCTTCGCATTCAATTCGGTACTACGTGCTTAATCATCCTCTTTCGATACTTCAATAACGGATCATATTTTCATCAGGTTAACTTCGAGAATTCGACTTTCCTGATCCCTCAATTATTTTGCGCTAGAGGCTTCGCGGTCGGTTCATTTGCTTTCGGAACAAAGATCGGTTCCCCCTCGCTTTCGCGCTGGATAATCACCTTACCGATATTATTTTTACCAAGCAAACGTTCGACGGCTTCCCGGTGCGCTTGTTCGTGTTCTTGCGGTAAAGAAGATTGATCTTCTTCTAGCTTGATGATGATATCGCTTTTTCCTGTTTCTGGATCAGGTCTGAGCGAAATGGTCAGCTCGGCCATGAATTTTTGTGCTCCTCTTGTAACAATACTAAACGGATAAGTTCAGCCTCGAGAAATTTTATTTATTCTATTAGACAAAATCGATTCTTTATAGATTTCGAGATCTTGTTTAACACTATAGATCTACCACACTCGATTCATTGATCATTTTTACCCTTGGATTTCGGCATAATGCCCATATCTTTAATCGATTGTATATCTAGATTTTTTTCTTTAATGAGAAGATCTCGCAGTGCACGGAATTCAGATTCGTGTTTTTGGAGAATTTGCGCAGCTCGTTCTTGGCTAGATCGAATCAACTGAGAAACACTGGAATCTAGTTTTTCTTGCCACTGCGGGGAAACCCCATCCATTCGTTTTCCATCGCGCGGGGAACGAAATTGGCGCAGACCGATTACGTCATCCATGCCATAGACTTCTACAATCATATGGGCAAGAACCGTTGCTCTATAAAGATCGCTGCCGCCCGCACCTGTAGAAATATCTTTTAGAAAATGTCGTTCTGCTTCAATCCCACCCAGAAGAACACAGAGATCGTCCATCATCTGATTTTTAGTCATTCCTAAGCGCCGGCTCTCATCTTGTTGAAAGCGGACATAAGCAGGAGCCCAAGATCGTTCACTCTGAATGGTAATTCGTTCTGGGGGAGGATGCAACGGGCAGTGCAGCGCACAGATAAAATGCCCTGCTTCGTGGGTCGAGAGCAGTAGTTCCTCTTTTCCAGTCAGAACCAATTTTTCATCGTATTCGGTAAAGGCTTTTTCAATATCTTCGATGGTCGTTTCGTCACTACGATTCGAACGCAATCGAATTCGGGCCAGCGATCGGCATAGGGCATAGAGATGATCACCGCTGAAAAAGCCACCACTGCCATCATCGACAGGATCTCCGGTGCGTTTTACGGCATAATCGAGAACTTTCGGAGGGATTTTCAGATTCAATTTTTCATTATAGATTTTCAAAATTTCCAGGCGATCTTTTTCATCGGGGTAAGGGATTTCGATATGAAATTCGAATCGGCCTGGCCGCAGGAGCGCTGCATCTAACGATTCTACATAATTGGTTGTTCCAATAATGAACACTAATTCATCTTTATGAAAACCGTCCATTTCGGTCAAAAGCTGATTGACCATGGAGTGTTCGACCCCAGAACCGTGATAGGTACCGCGAGAAGTTGCGAACGAATCCAACTCATCAAAGACGATAATAGCAGGGGCTGCTTGCCGAGCACGATAGAAAACTTGCCGGAGATTTTCTTCTGATTCCCCCACCCATTTACTTTTCAATTCTGGTCCAGATACAATAGTAATCGCAGCCCCGAGCGCGGTAGCCATTGCTTTGGCAAAATAGGTTTTACCCGTTCCGGGTGGTCCCCAAAAAATCATCCCGCGCGGGATCAGATCTTCGAATCGGCGAATCTGGTCCTCATTATTGCATTGATCCCGTTTGCTTAAAATATCTAGAATTTCTTGGCGTAACTGTTTCTTTACTTTTTCATAACCACCGATATCGGTATCGAGATCGACTTCAGGAATATCCAGAGAAGTATTGAGAGTACTCTGGCGAATTTGAGCGTAAATATGTTTCAAATCGCTCGGATAATCTTCCCCCTCCAAGGTAGAAAGCAATCGGCGCAACCGTACCGCATTCACCCCCGAAATATATTTATAGAGGATAAACGGGTTGAACGTTTTACCAAATTTCTTGGCCTCTTTTTGTGTAATTAAATATGGCAAACGATCGCGGGGGATCCCCAGCATCTTGACCCGGTGACCGAATAGATTTTCGATCACTTCCGGTAAAGGGAAAGAGGGATCTTTAAATCCAAGCCAGATCAGTTCTGGATTTTCATAGAGAAGTGCAATCACTTCCCGAGATTCTCCTGTTAATCCGCTTGTAGAAGAGGTAAGTAAATCGAGGTGGGGGAGAACCAGTACTCGATGTTCGGTTGCCCCACCGCGCACCGCATCGCGAATTTGACCGATCATAGTTCCGATCAACCCACCCATCGCCGAAAGGGGATCTTGGGCGACATTCTTATCTTGGGGGTTCCGATCGTTTTGCCTTGCCCGGCCATCGATGTAAATACAATCCAATTTCGCCGCTTTTAAGCGATTTCTGAAATTGATATAGGCATAGCCGGCCATCGATTTTTCACATTCGACTAGACAAGGAATTCCCTGGCGAAGTTTGTTCACTACTTCTGTCAACTCTTTCGGGTAGGCGATTTCGATCGCTTCCCGCAAAGCAATATCGATTGGTAGTTCTTTCTCTGAAATCGTAGTCTTCATGCCCGCTTCGTTCTCGCCTGATCGAGAATCTCCCTTTCCCGTTCCGTAATCACTAATATTCTCATTTTGTTATTCTCGCTTTGTTATTCTCGCTTTGTTATTCTCGCTTTGTGAACATTTTTCCAATACTTCATAAAAGCCCCCTACTTTACTGAATTGCTTCAAATCAAATAAGAGAGCTTCTCGGCAAACAGCTATCAAGGGGAATATTTAACTAGAAATATGGATTCCTGATTCGTTTCATCAGCTAAGACAATCTAGCTCGATTGTCTTAGAGTTCCAGTTTAATTGTCAAAGTACCCGCTTGAGGATCTTCGGTCATCTCTTTAATACTGCCGAGCTGCGCCGCTTTCTTCTTCAGTGCTTCTGCTGTAACCCGATTCACAATCTGATTCAGTTCCTGTTTAAGATCGCCCAGCGATTTCTCCAGCTGATCGGTAGCCTCTTTCTGCAACTGATTTTCTTCTTCTTTCAATTCATTTTTCAATTTTGTTTGCGCTTCTTTACGCAGTTTTTCTTCAATTTCTTTCTTGAAAGGGCCAAGATCGTCATACCCTATCTGACTCTTCGAAGTTTCCAGAGAGACCGCTTTTGATGATTCGGAACGAATGGTTACGGTCCCTTCACAAGGATCGATTTCAATAATCGTGCCATCGTTATTGTTCCGAACCAAACTCCCAGAATCATTGGATTGCTCGAATCCACGCTTTTCCAATTCTAAACGTAATAGCTCACTCATCTCTTCCTGGGGCAGAATGCCCAACAATTCTAAGTCGGTACAGATGGAATCTTGACTAGAAACCGTCTGGTTCAATGATTCGGTAATCTGAATGCGATATGCGCGTGACATACTCAACTCCTTCAAAAATTCAGTAAGGATTCATTAACGATTCTTCCCGAAATTTTTGTTTGCAACTTTTCCTGATCGTTTCAACTCTAAATTATAGAGTCAGATTTTTCAAAAGTGTTTTCATAAGTGTTTTCATTAGAATAATTCAGCAACGTAAACGATTATATTCCTGTCTTAGCTTTCCCTGTCTTAGCTTTCCCTGTCTTAGCTTCCCTTATCTTGCCTTATATTGCCTGTAAAATTCAAACATTAAGAACTTAATCTTTAAGCACTCTCTCTAAGAAAATTGATCAAGGAATTAATATATATTTTAGTAGAATCTCTAAGAGCTTCCATATTAATTTTAATTTTGCTCCCAAATAGCTCAGGATTAACTCGTGCTCTAATTCTTGAAAAAGAGATACCCAATAATGCGGATAAACATTTATATAACCTTAGTTTGAAGCTCTAACCTCGAAATCCAGTTCCATGTTGAATAGGATTCATTGTAAGCCTTGGCTATAATTCAGGGGAGAAAATAATTACTAAACAATTGATACCAAAATCTAGACAGGTTCAACTTCATGGAGAATTCTGCGGCATTTTCGAAGAATTTCGTCGCCTTGAAAATGCTCCCACTCGGTAAGCCAAAACCGAGCTAGATCATAATCATCGTCTAAAAAATTGGTACTTCTTGCCCAATCAATCCAATCCGCGAAAATCGATTCGGTTTGTAACAAAGCTAATGCTTTTCGATGGGTTTCCAAACGTCGATCCATTCGCGGCCCTTCTTTACTCTTCAAACTTCCGATCCAAAAAGAGAGTCCAACATCTTGTTGGCACAATAACTGTTCTAAAACTTGAAGAAGAAACCGGCTCAAATCAAAGCGTTTCCAATCTTTTAAGGCGTTTAGCCAATTGGTAAGGATTCGACTATCCCAACTGCCATTATTAAATTGTTCATCCCAGGACTCGATTTGCCCTTTTTTCTCTTCAATCGCTAAGCGATTCGTTTTCAATTCCGATTGCAGCCCTTCCCAGATCAACATCCAGATATCCCCATGGCATTTCGAAAATTTCACGAGGTTATTTTTATTATTACTATTACTGACATCCGCAGGGAAATTTAATTGAATAATGGGATTATCTCGAAACAAAGAACTTTTTAGATAATGCCCCCGGAGTTCCAGATCCGTGCGACAACGTGAATAAACGAGATAAAAAAAGAGACAATCCGCGGGTAAAAGCTCCCCAGCAGTTATTTTAAGGGTATTCCCAATATCGTTTGGCGCATAGGCGACATTCCAGATCAAGAACTCCAACACCGCTTTGGAGAATTGCAACGGTACCGTTTTCAGATCGTGACGGGTCCAAAGGCGACCTGTTTTTGGTTTCCCATTCGATAAGAATCGCTGCTCTTGCCAGCCGTTGCCATTGATCATCAAACGGTGCAGAATCCCCACTCGTAGACTATTTTGCAAAAGCTGAACCGCTGTTGCGGTTAAACAAGAAGGGCTAGGGCATTTCTTATTGATGATCTCCTTGATCTCCTCAAATAAGACTTTGGGATTGCCTAGATAACCCTGTGTTAGATTTAGAAGATTCGCTTCAAAAATGGATACGATGGGTAATTGCAAAGAATCATCGGTTTCGTTCATCATCTCTGCCCCGTTCCCTCAAGATATAACCTTTTAGTTCAATTGCTGGCAAGTCGCTCATAATTCGCTAGCAAGCGCTTTGGTAAATCGATTTACAGGAGAATATATTTGTTCTACTATTATTTTTTGATTTTCCCCTCGAATTTCCCGCGCCAAAGTGAACTTAAATTTGGATCAGGAAAACCGTTGACGACAAGTTGACCTTCTGCGGATAGACGAATCTCCAAAGTATTCCGCTTTTGCCAACAAGGATCATCGGGAGCATATCGATCAGTCAAGAAATGGATCTGCTGATTGGTTGAGCCGATCCATCGCCGTTGGGTATCTGGATAATCGCGTAAATAAGGACCATCGACCAGGATATCGGTATGGGTTAGGAGGAGATCTACCCAGAAATCTTTCTGTTCCTCGAGCTGCTGTCGTGTATACCCAGTAAAGACCATAACGCTCAACTGATGCTGTTGGACCTCTCTAGCTAAATGAGCCGCAAATTGGGAGTGAGCAAACGGCTCCCCACCCAACAAAGTAATGCCCTCAATAGTTAACTTTTCCGTTAACTTATTCGCTGAATTTATCTCCAAAATTTCTTGTAAAATCTCGCTGACCGAGCGCAATACTCCCCCTTGAAAGGAAAGGTATTCGGGATTGCAACAGCTCGGGCAGCGCAGCGGGCATCCCTGAAACCACAGCGCATAACGATTTCCTGGTCCCTCTGCTTCCGTACAAGAAACCGTTTGCGAAATCCGAGTAGTTATCTTATCCAAATCGTCTTGCATCAACTTACTCTTACGTCCAGACTCATATTCCGAATTCTTTGCTTACTCTATTTTATCAGAATTATATTTCCTAAAAAGGGGAGAGAGGTTCAAACATCGGAATAAGATCGGAATAAGAATAAAATTGCTTGGAAATACCCAGATCGACCACGCGATTATTCGATTTGAATTTCCCCCTGCTGGTCCAATTCTCCTTGAACCTGAATTCTCCTATCTATAAATTTTCCAATGATTTCGATATTGGTAAGAAGATGTTGACTAATTTTACTAACAAAGAATCGTGATGGTCCAGAGGCAAACATCAACGGCAAAATGATCTGATCTGCCGAGTGTTCATCCACCGCCGCTCCAGAGTTCACGAAAGCATGAACCTCTTTTATCAATGCAGCAGGTAAAATATTCAACGGTTTGTTCTTATCCGCGATTTTGCTAAATAAAATGGGGGTCGATCGCTCTACATCTACTCTTCGCAGTTCTAGCATTAAAACAAGAACTGGACCATCCTCGATCTCAACCATATCCAAACTGGAACGGATTCTCAGCTGATGCAAATCATGTTGGCAAGATTCAACTGTTTTTTTAACATCCGATTTCGAACGGTGATTATGCAGCGCAGTTAATTTTGCAGAATAGACTACTTTTGCTTGCTCAGAATCGTGATGATCCCAGATCGGCAGTATTTTCGAAACTGGAGGGATAATCGCTTTAATTTTGCCGTTACCACGCGGGTAAAACCAGTATCGCTCTAACGCTAAATCGATCGAAATCCCCATCCTCATTAGATAACTGTTCCAAGTAGTAGCCAAATAATCAAAGACGGGACTGAAAGGAACATGCGTTCCCCCCTCGATGACAATCTCACTGGAAGTCAATTCATTCGCTTCAAAATCGCCGAGGTGCGGTTCCCTTTCATTTCCTTGCTTCTCTGGGATTTGAGTTTGTTTGCTATCCTTAGGGGAATTCAAGAGCAAGGGCAAATAGATTGTTTGCAAAACAAGCGATGTTGAACCAGCGGTGTTAATCCGAAAATGATACTTCCCCCGTTGAACCGATTGGGGGAAAAATTCCAATTCGGTTGCCCCTAATTTCGCCTTTCTTTCATCGATCGAAGCAATCTTTGCAGCAGCTTGGACTGCCATGAGGTGGGCGGGCTGCAACCCTGGCTTCGGTCGGTTATATCGGATCTTAGTGAGCTGAAACGGTTTCTGGGTAATTAAGGATAACGTCAGAGCAGTTCGCAAAATCTGCCCGCCCCCTTCACCAACACTCCCATCAATAATAATCATTGGTTTCTCGACATCAATCTGAATTAATCGAATTCATATACACTTTTCGGCATAGAAATTATAAATAATCATCCAAAAGAGCTTTATCAATCCCATGAGGTTCAGGGGTAATGAACTTTGAAACTACTTAAAACCTAGCGATGATTTTGGTCTCCAAGAAATGAACAGGCTTTAATATTCTATTTCCTCCTATTATCTTGAACCGTTCTCTCTCACAATCAATATAGAAAAAATCAGCTAACCCAATTTGTCAATTGAATAAGTTGCGCAAAAAATAACGCATTTACTATCAAGAGATTCAATATCTTTGGATTTTTTAGCGAAAAGATTGATCCTCGTTAGAATCCGCATGAATAAACTAGGGGTAAGAATTGTAATGATGGGTACGATACCATTTAACAATAAGTGGCAAGAAGCCAGAGTAACCTGTGTAAAGAGAAAATCGATGAAGATTCGTATCCTACAGTTTGTCATTCTGGGTAGCTTTGCCTTTTTGGGAGGAATGGCCGGAACATTCTTACAACATTCAAATAATCAAGCAATCGCTCAGATCGATTCCTCCGATAATCAAAATACAGCTAATCCATCAGGCTCCGACCCTTTGAGCCAACGATATGAACAAGTGATTCGCAAGGTTAGTCCTGCGGTTGTTGCTATCCAAGCCATAAAACCATCAACGAATTCAACAACGGGAAAAACGAAGACCGTTGAAGAATCTGGTTCGGGGGTCATCATCCGCTGGCCAGGTATTTCTGGTAACTTGGTTATTACCAATAATCACGTGATCACCGGGGCTAGTGCTGAACAGATTGTGATTCATTTGGCCGACAATCGCTTAATGAAACCTGTCTCCGTGCTCGCCGATCCAGAATCCGATATTGCTTTACTTCAATTAAAAGCGAACGATCTCCCTTGTGCGGAGTTTGGTGATAGCGATCGAATTCGAGTGGGCCAATGGGTGTTGGCGTTTGGCTCCCCTTTTGGATTTAATCAAACGGTAACTCATGGGATTATTAGCGCTCGGGAACGAGGGCAAGTTTCTTTAGGAAGCACCATTCGAATAAAAGAATTTTTACAAACCGATGCAGCGATTAACCCCGGATCAAGCGGCGGTCCTCTTGTCAATCTCCAAGGGGAATTAGTTGGAATTAATACAGCAATAGCAACTTATAACGAAACAAACAGCGGAGTTTCCTTCAGTATTCCTATTAATTTAATCAAAAGAATCACTCGGCAATTATTGGATAAAGGGGTTGTTCTACGCGGATATTTGGGTGTTCAGCTCGCGAATGTGATGGAACCAGCAGATGCGATTAAATTGGGATTGGAACGAGCAGAAGGGGCGCGAATTGAATCAATCTATCCTGGTACCCCCGCTGCGCGAGCCGGTTTAAGATCAAACGACGTTATTTTAACGATCGATGGTATCCACGTTCGGAATGAAAATCATCTTATTAATCTTATCAGCACCTTACCTCCAGGCCAAAAAATCAAATTATCGATCTGGCGAGAGAAACATCGAGAGTTGGTTCAGGCCGAAGTGGGAGATTGGGTAACAGAAAAAAATCGGCTTAAAACTGGCCATTAATTGCCTTGGTGGTTGCTTTGAACTATTTTTATCTTGCTCAATTCTACGATTTCTAATTGGTTAGAATTGAGCTTATTTCACCTTTAGATTTGCTCTTTTTGTTGATCGAAGCACTGAATATCCACTGAGAGAATCCGACTTAAAGCACGGGATATTGATTTTTTCTGTTCTCTAAAATGAGGAATGATATTTAAATTTGCGGATTATGAATCACTCTTATTGATTACTCTTAATGGATTATCGCAATCCCTTAAAAATAATCAGAGATATAATTGAGAGAAAATAAATGTGAAGATAGAACAGTGTTAAAAATTTATCAAGGGAGTCCAATTCAATAGCGAGATATTTTTCTCCCAAACAATTCGTTTTCCAGATTTTTCCCTACAATCATACCTTCTGATAATCTCTTCAAAAAGTTGGAATTATTCGTCCTGTTGGCGAGTTCGCAAATAAATTAATAAACCAACCATCCCGAGTAAAAGAACACCCATCAAAGCAAAATAACCCAGTGACATGATAAACGACCCTTTCTAAAGAATAATTGCAGATAACTCTCCCCATTTGCCAAATTTATAGGAAAAGTCATCAACTTTGATAGTACAAAGTCATATTTTTTTTACTTCCTTTTTTCTAGACAGCAAGAATTGATTGTCAACAGATTAAAAAAAAATCGGAAATTCATCCAAAATACAGCGAAAAACATTTTTATATTCGTTATAATATAAGATTGATTGACGCTAATAATATATCAAACTTCTTTATCCCATCAGTTATGCCCAAATCCCCATTGACAAATTTTTTAAACAGGGTAATCCATTTAATTGATTTGGGTTGCATCCATAGGAGAAAAATTTGTGGGGTTATAGGGAAAAGCGATTATCGGGCTTTCTAACGAGTGTCGATTAGGCAATACAGGTTGATATATCAATTAGATTTATGATTTGATATAAATATATCCGATATTGATTTCATTCCTACGGATGATTGATTAATTGATTGTTGATTTACTTTAAATGATTTTCTAAGTCATAAAGATGATGCTTATATTTGAATAATAATGACTTCAGCAGGAATATTCCTAATACCACAATCGAAAGATTGAACCGATTAAACCATTCTTTTTCCATCATTTCCTGCCCATGAGGAAATAGAGATGGCGACTTTTTTGGATTATTAGGTTTTAATTTGGTAAAGGAAATAAACATTTGAAACATTGCTAGAATATATGAGTATTAGATTATTAGTGAACCTTATGGACTTAGTCGAATGAGAAGATTTGATTTTACAGATCAGTCGATTTTTCTCGATATTTAGAAGCAACACAACCCCGGGATTAGAAAGCTAAACTTTATAGCAAAAGTGAATAAAATGACTCAACCGATTTCTTAATCGAGGTTTGAATTGATCGAAACGAATGGAAAACGCAACATGAAAAAAAATCAAACCAACAAATTCTCTGAAATAAAAATGGCGAATTTAGAAAATCTGATAGGTAATAGATCGGATACTTCGATGAAAATACCTGCAAATCTATTTGAGAAAATTGCAGCGAAATGGATGGTGAAAGTTATATGAACATGTTTCATTTACGAGAGCCATCCGGATCCATTGTGGCCAATCGATTAAATCGACTTCCTCGCGTTGTTGTTCAGGGCACAGGAAGCTCCTTACCTAGCCATTTAGTCCATAATGACGATTTTTCAGCAACTCTCGATACCTCCGATGAATGGATTTCTTCCCGCACGGGATTCAGCGAACGACGATTTATCGGTAATGAGGAGACGAGTAACACTCTTGCGCTGGAAGCATCCAAACGCGCTTTACAATCTGCACAAATCGATGCAGAAGAACTCGACTTGATTTTAGTTGCAACTATCTCTCCGGAAACAACAACTCCAACCATCGGAAACGTACTTCAGCATGAATTGAAATGCCGGACAATCCCTTCCATGGATATTTCGGCAGCTTGTACCGGTTTCTTGTACAGCATGTTTTTAGGAACGCAAACTATTTTAGCGGGTGGTGCGCAAAATGTTCTGGTAGTTGGTGTCGAGGTCATGTCTCGCATTATCGACTTTAAAGACCGTAATACCTGTATTTTATTTGGGGACGGAGCAGGTGCTATCGTATTATCGGCACATCGCCCAGAAAATAAATTGGATCTTCGTTCGATGAAATCGAACAGTAATTCCAGAGAAGCCAACGAAGAATGGAACACCGGATCAGCCGATCCGAATTTGCTGGGAATCCATCAATTTCATTTATTCTCTGATGGATCTAAAAGCCATTTGATTCGAGTTCCCAATCTGGCAGGAGATTTTCGGGGTCCGAACTCCCCTCATGCGGGAATCCCTGGATTTGTTGAAATGAATGGTCGAGAGGTTTTTAAGTTTGCGGTCAACAAACTGACCGAGTTATTGGCTCAAGGAATTAAAGACGCCGAGCGATTAGGATTAACGATCGATTATCTGGTACCCCATCAAGTAAACATTCGAATCATCAATATGGCTTTGGAGATGAGTGGGTTCCCAACCGAGAAAGTGATTCTTAACCTCAAATCGTATGCGAACACCTCCGCCGCATCTGTCCCGATCGCACTTGATGAAGCACTGCGATTGAAACGAATTTTACCCGGTTCGACAATTTTACTGGTCGCTTTCGGCGGTGGACTCACCTGGGGATCTGCTTTAGTTTCTGTTTAGTCCTTGAAGAATCAAAATTCATTCTCGCCCAGAAATCATAAGATCTAGCAAATTATTGAGCAAAGCCTTGCTCGTTTAGTATTGATCGTCTCAGATTTATTCACAATTATCAAAATTTTTATCTGTTTCCATTAGAGCGGTATGAACGCATATCGTTTTCATCCCCCTCGCTGAGGAAGGTTACATACAAATAATTGTTTCTCTAACTCAGGCTCAAGTAAAATCCAAAAAAATCGATACGCTTCTAAAAAACTCCGAGCAGTATACGATGGTCCATTGATGGAAGAGTTGATCTAGCTCAGTAGTCAATGAGATTATTGATAACTCGAAACGATCTTTCGAGTTTTCGATTCGCTGAAAGGTATTTTTCGTTCTTGATTGTTGCGATTTTCCGAATAGCTCGATTTCATTCCCCCGATTCACTAGGTTCTTCTTCGGGAAGCGGATCTTGAGGGCGATATCGGCTTATCCATTTGCGCAAAGTCGCGCGGGCGAGACCGAGGATCCGCGCAGCCGAAATACGCTGTTGGTGCGTATGCTTCAGCACCTCATCGAGTAAAATAGGCTCGAGAAGGGCCAAAGTTTGATCGTAAAGATTTCCAGATTTCTTCTCATCGGTGGTTTTATCTGCCCCTCTTTTTTCTACGAGCTGATGCAACTTTTGCTGAACCCAGCTTCGGAAAAGTTCTTCAAAGCGAACTTCTGGAGCGATGTTTTCTGAAGAATCCACCAGCGGTTGAGGGAAATGTTCGGGTAATAGTGGCCCATGGCGAGCGATGATCGCTGCATGCTCAATGGCATTTCGAAATTGCCGCACGTTCCCTGGCCAACTTCGTCCAGCAAGATAACTCAATGTTTCGCTTGGCAAAAAAATCTGATTGGAGTTCGGTAATCGTTTCAAAAATGTTTCGGCTAATAGAGGCAAATCGTCAAATCGGTCGCGAAGTGGCGGCAAGTGCACTTCGAAGACATTCAGCCGATAAAAAAGATCGTGCCGGAAATTCCCTTGGCTTATTTGTGCATGCAAATCCTGATGAGTCGCCGCGAGGATTCGGACATCTATTTTACGAGGTTGATTGCTCCCCACGGGCAATACCTCTTGATGTTCCAATACCCTCAATAATTTTGCTTGAACCGCTAACGGAATATCGGCTAGTTCATCGAGAAATAGAGTCCCCTTATTCGCTAGGACTAATAACCCCTCTTTTTCTTGAGTCGCATTGGTGAACGATCCTTTGGCATGACCAAACAGCTCACTTTCAACCAGATTAGGATTGAGAGATGCGACATGAACCGGCAAAAAGACCTGATCTTTCCGCAAGCTATAGCGATGAATCGCCCGAGCGACTAATTCTTTCCCCGTGCCACTTTCCCCGGTTATCAAAACCGAGGCATCATGCGGCGCTACCAGGGCAATTCGCTTATAGACATTTTGCATCGGTAACGACTTGCCGATCATTTCCGCAACTGCTTCGGCCGGTTTTTCCTTGGCTATTTCTAAGATTGTTCCTGTCGTCTTTTGTCGAAATTGAAGCGCGCGGGTGACACAATCTCGAATCTCTTGTAAATCAAACGGTTTTGCTAAGTAATCAAAAGCCCCATCCGTTATTGCCTGAACGGCAGTTGATAAATTGCCATGCGCGGTTATGAGAATAATGGGAGCAAATTTGGCCATTGCGGAAAGGGTCTTCAAAGCGGATAAACCATCTTGACCCGGTAAGCGAATATCTAAGATGATGACATCGGGGCAATCTTGTTTCAATAAAGAATAGGCTTTTTCAACAGAAGAGGCGATCTGGATTTGATAGTTCAATCGTTCAAAAAATTTGCATAACGACCACGTAATCGCTTCTTCGTCATCAATGATCAACATTTTGCCGGCAATCATGAAGTGGTCCGTTCTCTAATCCAAAATTCGATTCGCTGGAACTAGCTCTAGTCCAGAAATCCAATACTACTTAATTGGGATCGCTTTGACTCTCATCTTCCTTCTATTCTCGCGTTCCTTCTATTCTCGGCTTCCTTTGTTTCTCTTCTTCCTTTGTTTCTTGTTTCTCTTAGGAATGAAACAGCATTTCGAGTGAATCAGAGATTCCGCTCTTTCGCTTCGATAGCATGGATCAAGCCCTCTACTATTCTATTCAATCGTGTCAAAAGTAGTAATCTCCAGTAAAAGATTACTCAATATTTAATACAAATAAACAAAGAAAGGGATTGGATCCCATGAGATCCAATCCCTTGACAAAATTTAATCCGTGTGAAACTTCATTAGCGTTGAACGATCGTTACCAGTCGATTGTCGCTGGGACGGACGCTCAATTTGCTATGATACTTCGGTTTTCCTTGATTACTCGCTAAATACATCAACCAATCTCCACTAGGTAAGCTGGTTGAAAATTGGCCAGACCAGTTTGTTTGAATGACCTTTTGCTCATTTTGTCGAGAAGCATTGACAAAGATCACTTTGACATTTTCACTTGGTGAAATTCGATCTGAAAGTACCACGGAGCCTTGCAAATGACCTGTTGAAGAATTCGAAGCAGTGCGTTCTAACCGCGGCGTTTTGTTGCGAGGTGGTGGATAAGATCGCAAAGAGGTGCCAGGGATATTCTGTTTGGGTAAATTATCGGCATTGTCTCCGCCCGTCGATTCGTCGATACTTGGCATCTTCCTTCCACCGTTATTCAATGGCGGAGATTGCGTCTCCGCGATCGATGGTGAACTTGCAGCAGTAGGGGAACAAGGGGAACAAGTTGGTGCAGAATAGGAAATAACCGGTTCCCAATAGTATGATTGCCGCATTTCTTGCACAGGTACCATCTGAGTTCGTTGCACATAGGATTGAACTGCATTGCATTGAGAACGCAGTCTATACGATGTTCTTGGAGTTGCAACCTGCTGGCAGCACCCAGTACAGGGATCATAATAACTGGTATAGCGATACGAAGTTACCGGTTCCCAATAATAAGAGGTGCGATAAGAGGTAACCGGTTCCATTACCGTTTGTGCTTTATAGGTGGTAACAGGTTGATAGTAGCAGCGCTGACGATACGAAATCGATGGGCACGCCGATGGGGTTGGGGCAAAATAGTAAGAGGTCGAAGGTCGCGGTTGGCAGCTATTGCAACAGGTTTGGAATACATTATTCCAGGCAGCAGATACGGTTGCGGTTCCTCCGAATAAACAGGCGAACACACTTAATGCGAATATACCTGTTATCTGTTTCATGAGATTCTCCCTAGAAATTAGATTTATATCAATTATTTTTATTACCATACATGTAGATTTTACAATTGTAGTTTGCACACCGCGCATCTTCTTGACTATATTCTCGAAAAAATATCTAAAAAAGCTATTCTATATTCGATATAATCGATATATCTATCCCTAATTGCTGTAGATATTATAACCAGCTAGAATTTCCTAGATTACGGAATTCGCTGAATTCCGCTCTAATTCCAATCAAATATAAAATGAATTCACTCTTTGCTTCTCTAAAGATAAGCTTATGAAGATAAATGGTTAAGTAATAAAACAGAAAGCTTTAGAGAGAATCTCTTTCTCTTCATCTCTTTCCTTCATCTAAGCAATCGCCTCAGCGAACCCTAATTTGGAAACTTCATTTTACCGTTCAGGGGATCAGTCAAAACCCTTGAAACCGAGATTCCGATCTTGAATGTTTTTGTTTTTGAAAACGAGAGTTCCTATCTGTTCATGATAAAGGGGATCTGTACACCCAATAGAATACCAAGACGAATGGCAAAACGAATGTAGAGTTATAACCCCCTCCGAGTCTCCATGCCGTTTGGCTACTTCTTAGACAACGTGAACCGACCTAAAGATTCGTCCTGCTCCGCACAACACAAATAAAGTTTTTAACTCACCGAGATCTTGATTGGATTCGAGAGAATTGGTTCGAATTAATCGCTTACTTTCAGGATATGATTAAGCTAGCGTTCCAAGGGCAACCAACGAAGAGATATCGAAGAATCTCTCAAGCGAATAATTTGAACAAATAACCACCAACCAGCAGAAACTTCGAATTCATCGAAAGAGCCTAAATAGTCGCCATAGTGGGTGAAAAATCAGCAAAAGTCTAAGTTGACTCGATAACGATAATCGTATTACTCGCGAATCCAAACATTTGATTAATCAAATCTAGAAGTCAAAAAATCCCTAACGTGAGTTTTGGATCGGGTGGTCTTTATTTTTCAGGATTTTCAACTGAAATGACATGAAAAATCACTTTCACTAGGTGAGCTTGTCTCTTTAAATGTATAAAAGATTTTGAGGCAGGATAATGCGAGTCTTTCCCGTGAGCTGGTACTTATCGCCCGATCTGTTTTCAATAGAATAAGAATGATAAGTATAAATCTATAGAGATGAAAGAAAGAAAATGATTAAACAGAGATTATTTACCCCAGGGCCAACACCAGTTCCCGAAGAGACCCTCTTGGAATTGGCGCGTCCCGTAACCTATCATCGCACAGCAGAACAGCGGCAGATTTTAACGGAAGTAATGGAAAATCTGCAATATGTGTTCCAGACTAAAAATCCGGTTCTAGTGTTGACAGCATCTGGCACGGGTGGCATGGAAGCATGCGTGAGCAATACGATAGCTCCTGGTCAAAAGGCGATTTTGCTATGTGCCGGTCGCTGGGGGGAACGCTGGAGAGGGATCCTGAAAGCATTTGGCACGAATTTAATTTCGATCGATGCCGAATATGGGAAAGCTATTCCGCCGGAGCAGCTCGAAAAAGCACTGAAAGAACATCCGGATACGGTTGCGGTATTTACTACTTTGAACGAAACTTCAACCGGTGTCGCTCTAGATATTGAAAGTTATGGAAAATTGGTTGCGGCAACCCCTGCGCTTCTCGCGGTGGATGCAATTAGTGGTCTAGGTGCTATGGAATGCCGAACCGATGATTGGAAAATCGATCTGTGTGTAACCGGTTCCCAAAAAGCATTAATGATGCCGCCAGGACTAGCCTTTGTTACAGCAAGCGAGAAAGCTTGGCAGCGCATGGAAACCCCCGCGAATCGTTCCTTTTATTTTGATTTGAAACGATACAAAGCGAAATTGAATGAACCCGATACCCCGTTCACTCCCGCCAATACACTGATCAAAGCCCAACGGATTAGTCTAGCTAAAATCAAAGCCGAAGGGATAGAAAAGGTATGGGCACGCCATCTCTTATTAGGCAAAGCAACTCGAGCTGCTATCCAGGCAATGGGATTGTCGCTTTTTGCTGAACGCCCTAGCAATGCTTTAACGGTTATTACTGTTCCCGCAGGGATCGATGGCAATGCTGTTTTAAGCAAAATGGAAAAGAATTACGGTTACAAGCTGGCCAATGGTCAAGATAATCTCAAAGGGAAAATATGGCGATTGTCCCATATGGGATGGTGTGACCCGTTTGATGTTATTGGCGCCATTTCCGCTCTTGAATTGGTATTAACTGATTCTGGCTTTCCCCTCACCAGTGGAGCAGGTGTTGCCGCTTTTCAGAAAGTGATTGCAGGGAAACAGTAGACAGTAGGCAGTAGGCGGGGGAAAGTAGGCAGATGGCAAGGAAAGTAGGCAGATGGCAGTAGGCAGTTAGGAGAATTTGGTTAGGTGCAAGCCAAACTAGAGTGGCTTAGCCTGTTCTGCGTTTGAAGCCTCATACCAGAAAGCAACAAGGAAGAGAGTAAAAGGGAAGTATGAGTTGAGTATCAGAAGGATTTAGACTATGAGTTTGCCTTCCTCCATTCATCATCCCTTTACTCTCCTTTCATCAAGCTTTTTGAACCTTGAACGGTTCGTGGAGAATGTTTTTCCTTCTTTAAACCTTTTTCCCTTTTTTAGCAGATTCAATTGAAACTTGCTTCTAGTAAACCGATTACATTAATAGTTTTAATCTGCCCCGTTAACTGCATCCAACCTCGAAACGATCGGGAATTTCAAATAATTTCTATCAAAGCTAAATCGATATTCATTTAAGATTTCATTTTCATTAAAATTCAGGTGATCAGCTTGGAATTTCTAGATTTGAGATGTAGAATACTATAAGAGTTATAATTGTATGAAGTCGTTGAAAACCAATAACTCTCCTACCGAAAATGATTTTTTAAGTTCGAATTGCCAGCAATAAATCGTCTCAAAGTGCCTTCAAAATTCGAATTGCCAGCAATAAATCGTTTCAAAGTGCCTTCAAAATGATACAAACCTATTGAAATTGGATCTATCAAAGATTTTAGAACAATCTTCATTGTTGGATCTCATGGCCGTTTGTAAAAGCGATTGGCATTAATAATAATTCAGATAATAATTATAAGATAATTGGAATATCAAGGGTTAATTATGCTAGCAGATTTACTAAAATCGATGAGTCGCCGGGATTTACTCCAACGATCCGGGATGGGATTAGCTTCTCTGGGGTTAGCTGCGGTATTACAGCAAGAAGGGTTATTGGAATGTTATCTGAAAGCAAATGATTCCACGGGGAACTCAGGGAATAGAAATCCTGGCATTTCGTTGAATCCGTTAAGCTCCAAAAAACCGCATTTTGCACCGAAAGCGAAACGAGTAATCCATCTATTTATGAATGGGGGACCATCCCACGTAGATACATTTGACCCCAAACCACTTTTGGCGAAGTATGCGGGAAAGGCTTTACCACGGCCAAATTTGCCGACCGAGCGTAAGACAGGGGCGGCATTCCCCTCCCCATATAAGTTTCAAAAATATGGGAAATCTGGGATCGAGGTTTCGGAAATTTTTGCCAATACGGCCAAACATATCGACGATATTTGCGTTTTGCGATCGGTCCATGCCGAGGTACCGAATCACGAACCTTCTCTTATGCTGATGAACTGTGGAGAATCCCGTTTAGTTCGCCCCAGTTTAGGAAGCTGGTTGACCTATGGTCTGGGAACCGAGAATCTAAATCTTCCTGGATTTATAGCGATGTGCCCTGGTGGGTATCCGATTCAGGAAACCCAAAATTGGCAAGCCGCTTTTCTACCGGGTGTCTTTCAGGGAACCTATATCGATACCCGGCATACCGATATAGAAAAATTGATCGAAAATATTCGACCTACGAAAGTAACGCGAAGCGATCAACGTAAACAGCTCGATTTGTTGATGAAATTGAATCAGCAGCATAAGGCCTCCCGGCCAAACGATGCAATGTTGGATGCCCGCATCGAATCCTTCGAATTAGCATTCCGGATGCAGCAAGAAGCTGCCGAGGCATTTGATGTAAGCAAAGAACCACAATCTATATTGCAAGCCTATGGTCCAGGAACACAGGCTAGACAAATATTGATTGCCCGGCGTTTGATCGAGAGAGGGGTTCGCTTTGTCCAGGTTTGGCACGGCCAAGGTCAACCTTGGGATAATCACGACGATTTGGAACAGAATCACCGCCGATTGGCCAAACAGTGTGATCAAGCCATAGGTGCGTTATTAGCCGATTTGAAACGGCTCGGGCTTCTCGAAGATACCCTGGTGATCTGGGGTGGGGAATTTGGTCGAACCCCCACGGTAGAAATGCCAACTCCTGGCTCGAATGCAGGCAAAATCAACGGTCGAGACCATAATCACCACGGTTTCAGTATGTGGCTAGCGGGGGGTGGCGTTAAAGGCGGAACAGTCTATGGAGCAACCGATGAATTTGGCTTTGCCGCAGCTGAAAAGAAATTATCGATCCATGATCTTCACGCTACCATTCTTTATCTGATGGGCTTTGATCATGAGAAATTTACCTTCCGATACGCTGGTCGAGATTTCCGTTTAACCGATGTTCATGGTCAAA